>RDXV01000150.1 GCA_004292695.1 Nostocales cyanobacterium
TGACAGTTGACAGTTGATAGTTAACAGTTAACAGTTGATAGTTGACAGTTGATAGTTGACAGTTGACAGTTGATAGTTGACAGTTGACAGTTGACAGTTGACAGTTGACAGTTGACAGTTGACAGTTGACAGTTGACAGTTGATAGTTGACAGTTGATAGTTGACAGTTGACAGTTGACAGTTGATAGTTATTACCCATTACTCATTACATAGTATAAATGGATTGGATTCATTTATTGAAATTGCTACAATCTGATTTTCTACAAAGGTTAAAATCTGGATGTACATTACACTGTAAAAATGAAGGTCAACATAGTGAACTAACTATTATTTCCGGTCAAAGATTAACCACATTAAGAAATTTTTGCTGGTTAATGGCTGAAAAATATAAACGTACTTCACCAGTACGTGACGTTTTTATTGGTAATTTAAAAGGTAAATTAGGTGAAGAAGTTGTTAAAGAAAGATTAGCAAATTTAATTACAGAAGTTGATTATGAAAAACGAATTGGTGGTGATGGTAGAAGCGATTTTCACTTAACATCAAACCCAGAAATAGGTATACAGGTCAAATCTCGTCATGGTGATATTAACACTGTACAATGGTCGGTGAGTGCGGAAGAAGTGAGAAAAAATACTGTAATTGTATGTGTTTTAATTAAAGAAGAAGTAACCGAAGCACAAACAGAATATCATTTATTTTTAGCTGGTTTTTTACCAACAAAAATGATTAAACTCAAACGAGGTAAAATATATTTTGGAATTGATAAGTTATTATATGGTGGTGGTTTATTACCATATTTAGAGGGATTAAAAAAATCAATTAATGATAGTCAAAATCTTATCAATCAAGAGTCAGATGGTAATTATTTATTAATAGAAAAAAGTAAGGAATTAATTACAGAAATATATTTGAAATCTGATGATGCTATAGGTTATCAAAATCGGGGTAACTCTCGCTGTGAAATGGGAGATTATGAAAGAGGAATTGTAGACTATAACCAAGCTATCAAAATTAATCCTGACTTTGTAGATGCTTATTATTCCCGTGGCCATGCTTATTTTGATTTGGGAAACTATGAAGCAGCAATATCTGATTTTAGTCAGGTAATTAAAATGAGCTATAATGATGGTGATGCGTATTATTATCGTGGTCGTGCATTATTAATTATTGGTGAAAAACAAGTAGCAATTACAGATTTTCGGAAAGCAGCGGATATATATTGGCAAAATGGAAAGATGGGAGAACATCAACAAACTCAAACAATGATTTTAGATTTAGAAATTGAACAATCATTAGATATTTTAAATTTTTAAATGCTGTTTAAATTATAATTTACGAGATTTAAGATTAAAAAATAATTAATAATTGCTATATTTGTAATGTTCTTAGTTTTTAACCAGGTGTTTAAATATGAGTTTCAAACTTATAAATTTCAAGTTTCCAAAAAACAGTGCTGTGTTAACTGTATTTTTTCTAGTTAGTAGCAGCTATTTTCATTCTCCTGTAGAAGCATTGATGAACAGTCAACCGCAATTAGTAGCAAAACAGCAAGTTATTGCTAAAAATGCTAAACCACATCAGGTTTTTACATCAATTTTGCCTAAGTTAAAGAAAAATAGTCAAATTAGGATTTTATTACCTGCACATATTCCAGGGTTAGAAGGGGAAAACCCAATTTACGCAATTATTGAAACTGCGAACAAAAACAAGTATGATATTATTCTGGGTTTTAGTCCAGATTGTAATGGGGGTTCAGCTTGTCGTTTTGGGATGATTAGTGCGGAAGTTGTGAATAGCAAAACTCCAAAATTGACGGGTAAAAAAATAGATTTAGCTAAAGGTACAACAGCGTATTTTTCTGATTTTACTTGTGGTGCGGGTTGTTCTGATGCTACTTTAATTTGGAGAGAAAAGGGTGTACAGTACACCTTGGGGTTAAAAGCGGGTAATCAGAAGGAGTTGGTGGAAATGGCTAAATCTGTAACTATACCCAAGTAAAATTACAATGATAACTGCTAAGACAAATATTCTGACTCCTGACTCCTGACTCCTGAATTCTTATCAATGAGATCAAAAACCCCTCTACTTGAGAGGGGTGACAAAACTTAATATCCTTCTTCGGTTTCGTATTCTACCTGTGGTTCTTTGACTTTTTTAGGAATATTCACGGGTTTGGGAGCATCTTCCCAAGCATCACCTTCTACATCATCATAATCATCATATTCGTTGGAGTAGGTTTTGCTATAGGTTGGTGGTTCATATCTTTTTGGTGGCGCTTGATATCTGTCTCTACCAGTCGCTTCACTCCAGTTATCTTCTTCCTCTTCTTCGTATTGTATGGATTCGTAATAACGGGCTTCCATAACTTTACGTTGTGGTAATTCCTCTTCTATGTAGTCTTCTGTCCATTCTTCTTCTTCCCTGGCCATAGGTTCAGGTTTACGGACTTTGGGTTTGGGGGGTTCTAGTGGTACTCCGCTAGGTAGTTGGTTAGCTGGGGAAACTGTGCGCGGTGCAGAGTAACCATATTCTTCGTCTGAGTCTCTTTCCCAAGGCGCTCGACCAATACCTAAACGTTCTAAAACACCTACTGTCAGTTGGTTAACCCGTTCTTCCGCGCCTTCAAAGACAATTAATCTACTTGGACCTGTGCTGACAACTTCATCTATAGATATTTCGTAGGTGCTTAAAAATTGGTCTGGTATTTGCGGTATTCCTAATGAGGCGATGACGATGGAATAAATTTTACCGCTGATGCCATCAAATTTAAAGCCCCTGACTTTTCCCAATACTTCGCCAGTTTCGGTGATAACTTCCCAGTTCATCAGGTTACTGAGGGCTTCTACTTCGATATCTTCGATGACATCTTCATTATCAACCAAAATTACATCACCGATTTGGTTAATACTGTTAAGATACATTTGGCGAGGTAGTCCAGAGACTGAGATCAGGCTGTCTCGCAAACCAAGCGCCACAACCTCTCTTTGATCAATGTCCACCCATACTTGACTGACGATACCTAGCCGTTTGCCGTTATCGCGGGTGATGACTTGGGTGTTTAATATATCGGAACGTCTAATTATTTGCTCGGAGGTCATTATATTAGTTTGTCCTGTTCGGTTAGCGTGCCTTTGGCAATCTCGAATCTGGTTAATCTATAAACTATTTTTAACAGAAAGTTAACGTGATTGGTAATTCGTAATTCGTAATTCGTAATTCGTAATTTGGAAAAACAGTTGTCTGTCACCTATCACTTAACTTTACACTCAAAACTTGAGTATAAGCACCTCTAGCTTGAGTTACGCCAATTGTGCGTCCGGCTGATTCTACCATCGGACGACGCAAACTGACAACAATAAACTGTGCTTGTTCTGTTGTTTGATCATTTTAGCTAATCTTTTGACGTTTGCCTCATCCAATAACTACCTCATCAGTTGAGATTTTTTCAGACGGTCATCAGACTAAATATTATCCTGATTATTCTGTGGTCATGTCTATGTTAAGCTAGATGGCTATAATAAGTTTAAATGCTTAAATGCTCAAGTTGTAAATATTATCCTCGATCAGTGACGCTAAGGCAGGGATTTAATTAATTATGTATCAAATAGATCCGCCATTATCTCCTCAAGAAGCATTGCCAACGATGTATGATTTACCTAGTGAAAATCAGGAGGAACAAGGATTGCCAGATGAATTTCATCTATTACAACCTGAATTATTACGGATTACTTTTAGACCACCTACCTATACTGAAGATAATATATTCACAGGTAGTGATTTAAACCTATATTATGATTCCCGTCATCCCCAATGGTATAAACGCCCAGATTGGTTTGCAGTGTTGGGGGTATTTCGATTTTATCAAGAAACGGAACTCAGATTAAGTTATGTTACTTGGCAGGAGGGTGTAAGTCCTTTTGTGGCTATAGAATTGATATCACCAGGTACGGAAGCTGAGGATTTAGGTAGAAGTTTAAGGGAAGTTAATCAACCTCCTAATAAATGGTCAGTTTATGAGCAAATCCTGAGAATCCCCTATTATTTTGTTTATAACCGTTATACAGATGAGTTTAATTGTTTTGGGTTGGTAATGAGTCGTTATCAACCTTTGGTAATAAATGGACTGGGGGTATGGTTAGAAGAAGCAGAATTGGGTTTAGGCTTATGGTATGGAGAATATCAAGGTTTAACTAGATCGTGGCTACGTTGGTATGATAAGGATAATAATTGGTTGCCTACACCTGTAGAACAAGAAAAACAGCGTGCAGAACAGGAAAAGCAACGTGCAGATTTAGCAGAAGCAGAATTAGCTAAATTAAGACAGTTATTAGCAGAAAGAGGAGTTAATTTGTAGTTTTTCCGTAAATGGTGAACTCAAACTAATGAATAATCAAACTATCTCTGGTCATTTCTAAAAAATTATATGTCAAAAACAATTCGATTATTTGATTAATATTTTATAGAAAAAGCTGTTCAATTTGTTTATTACTAATATTACCTGTAGTTATTAGTAGCAGTTTGTAAGGCTCTTGTTTGATTAAAAAAGAATCCAAAAAATCCTTATCTTTAGTAATAACAATTCTCTGTTCCAGGATTGATAGTTTGTTGATTTCTGAATCTGGAGTTGCATTTTTTAAAGGAAGATTTTTAGTATGTATAACATCACAACCTAAGTTCTCTAATAAATTAGCAATTCGCATTGGTAATTGAGCATCAATCAAGAATTTCATGAAACTAATTGGAGGATACTTTTAACTTGAGTGAGTCGAGTAGCAAAGCTGAGAACTGCTAGAATGTCTTCGTATTCTAAATCATCATAATCTTCTAAAATATCATCAATATTCATGCCTGAACTCAAAAGTTCTAAGATCATTTCCACTGGATAGCGTAATCCACGAATACACGGTTTACCATGACAAATATCATGGTTAATTGTTATTCTATTTAATAGAAGGTTATTCATGATATTAGATGTTATGTTGGCACTAAATTAATTGTACCTGATTTTTCGAGTTCTATGACAATAGAAAAAAGTGAAATGAAAGTCAGTGTTGAGTGTCGCAGTTTATCAATCTAACCTGTGAGCGACAAGCAGAAGAGGAACAGCACTAGGCTATGATTCATCTGGTAAGTATCCAATTCTTGATCTTAGAGTATTAAATAGGCGATCGCAATAAGGGGATGCTTGACGGACTTTATCTGCATTAATACGTTTTAAAATTTCTAAAGCATGATGAGGTGGACGACGAGTTTTTTTATCATATTTACCATGTTTAGAATGACGAGTTGCTGACTCTAACCATACTAATAAAGTTTTAGGAGAAACCTGTTCTATATTTTGGTAATTTCTCATTCCTCTTGTGATTTTTTCTTCTTTAAATCCTTCACCATAGAAGTTTCTTAAAGCATCAATATCAGCAACAAACCAAGATTCCATTGCTTGAACCATAAAATGACATTGATCATCATCATAATCTAGGTTATCACCTTTAATCCAAGATTGATCCTCTTTTCTATTTTTCAGATGTTTCCAAGGACTTTGATCAGGAGATAGTGGAGATTCGGAGTCAATTAATAAAATATTGAAAGATTCAGGATTAGATTCTAAAGATAATTTAAAATTTTCATAAGCATCTATACGAGAACCGCACAGGATTATCCTAAACTCTATTTTTTGTTCTTTAGCAATATTAACTAATTCTTGAAAAAATTGGCTAAATCCTTCACGGAGACTACTTGTAGTTTCCTTACCTGCAATAATTTTACTTCTAAAACCTGGACGTTGCATTGGTAAAAGTTCATCATCATCATTTGCATTTCCAGCACCCTCAATATAAATACGAATACTCACCATCTATTTCCACCAAGTTCCCCTATTCTCCAAAGATCACCAAGAGTATATTTTTCCAACCATTTTTTTAATCTTTCTGGATTAAGTCTCCTCAAATGAGTTCCTGTATTATCTCTTTCGCAAACTACCACAGATTCAGGATATTCACTCAACGCAGAAACCAAAGCATCAGAATGAGTAGTTACAACTAATTGGGTTCTTTGTGATGCTTCAATTAACAATTCTGCAATAGTTGGTAAAATATCTGGATGTAAACCTAATTCTGGTTCTTCAATACAAATTAGTGGTGGTGGAGTAGGATCTAAAAGTAGCGCCATTAAAAACAAATATCGTAATGTTCCATCAGATAAACGAGTTGCAGGAATTGGTTGAATTACATCTTCTTCCCGAATAAATATTTGTACTGTACCACCATATATTCTTACATCTAAGTCTTCTGCTGTTTCATAAAATTTTTTGAGATATTCAATAATTTTTCTATTACCTATTCGGTATTTTAAATCATTTAAAAATAGACCTAAGTTACTGCCATCTTCTAATAAAGGATGTTGGGGTAAATCTGTAGGTTGATGTTTACGCAATTGAGAATTTATATCTGTACTTAAAGTTCTATATATCCTTATTTTATTGAAGTTATCACTCAGATAAGTAATCTCTGGATATTTCCGTGCTGCTTTTAATTGGGATAATATAGATTGATCATATTTTAAGTCATTCTTATTCCAAGTTTCTTGAGATATTTTTTCTGTCCCTAATAAATCTTTTTCTCTAAAATTAAAAACAGGTTCAAGGTTTTTATCATTGTAAGAATAATGAACAAAATCATCACTATGAATATATTCATCTATCAAGAAAAACCTCTGATTCATTTCACTAAATTCTAGTTGATATTTCAGTGTTTGTAATGCTGATTGATAATCAACCGTTACTTGAATTGTCCCTCCTGCTCCCAGAGTACCATAATCCTTACTGCCTTTAAATAAAAATTCATTAATACCTCCACCTTTACGAAATGCGTCTGGTAAATCTGTCGGTGTTGCTTTTAAAATACTAATAGCTTCTATTAAATTAGATTTTCCAGAGGCATTTGGACCAATTAATACATTTAGCGGTTGTAATTCGATTTCTTCCCCATCACTTCCATAGGAGAGAAAGTTTTGTAATTTGATTTTATGAATAAATCTTTTTCCTTCCATTTACTTCTCCTCATCTTAAATAAAACTAAATTGTTGCTAATATTTTGGGTAAGGAATAAACAATTATTTATCTTTTGTCATCGCTCTCTTAGTTATTCTAAACTAATTCAATTATCAGATGATTTCAACTTAATTCCCAAAACCTGAGTATAAGCACCTCTAGCTTGAGTCACCCCTATTGTACGTTGTGCTGATTCTATCATCGGACGACGCAAACTCACCACAATAAACTGCGCTTGTTGTGCTTGTTGTCTGATCATTTTCGCTAATCTTTCCACATTTGCCCCATCCAAAAACATATCTACTTCATCAAAGGCGTAAAATGGGGATGGACGATATCTTTGCAGTGAGAAAATAAAACTTAATGCGGTTAAAGATTTTTCTCCCCCTGACATAGATGCTAAACGTTGTACCGGCTTTCCTTTGGGGTGTGCAACTAAGTTTAAACCACTATTAAAGGGATCTTCTGGGTTATCAAGTTGTAAATATCCATCCCCATCGGATAAGGTAGCAAATATTGATTGAAAGTTTTCATTTACTGCGTCAAATGCTTCTTTAAATGCTGTTTGTCGTAAGGTGGTAAAATTCTCAATTCTCAGTAATAATTCTGTTCTTTCTCCTTCTAGGGTTTGTAATTTTTCTGTGAGTTCTTGTAAACGCCCTTCGACTATTTCATAATCAGTTAAGGCTAACATATTTACCGGTTCCATTGCCTGTAAACGTTTGCCTAAACTGCGTAATTCTTTCTGCAATTCTTCTAAATCAACTTTGTCGGGTACTTCTGGTAATGGGTTGGGTAAGTCTGCGGATAGGGTTTGCAGTTGTTCTTTTAATGCTGCTATATTTTCTTGGCGTTTTTCTTGGGTTTGTTGTAATTTCTCTATTTCCCATTGTATCTTTTGCTGACGCAAGATTAATTCTCTTAATTCCTGTTCTGTTGTATCTCTTTTCTTCTTTTCTTCACCTAAATTTTGCTCAAGTTCTTTTAAACTGGCTTGAGTTGCAGTAATTTGATTGTTCAGTTCTGCTAGTTGAGTGTTAATTGTTGACTGTTGGGTAGTAATATTCGTTTGTTCGGTTTGATATTCAGTTATTCTGGTTTCTGATTCTATGATTTTTTCTTGTAACCGCTGTTTTTGATTTTCAAGGTTTTGTATTCTTTGTTCTACTTCCCTAACGGTATTTTCTTTTTGTTGTAATTGCTGCTCTTGGTTTCTAATGGTAGCTTGGATTTCTTGCCATTCACTGGGAGTTTGAGAGGCTTCTAACTCTGCCAGAGTATGTCTTAATTGTTGCAGTTGATTTTCTTGAGTCGGTAATTCCCGATCTAAAACTGCTAACCGGGTTTCTGCTTGTTGGAATTTTTCGCGGTTTTGGGATAGTTGAGTACGTGTGTTTGTCAGTTGTGCATTTAAACTTTTGATGTCTTTTTTAATTTGTTCTAAATATAATTCCTGTTCTCTCCGTCCTTGTCTTGTTTCTGTTAATTCTAAACTTAGCTGTTTGCTACGAGCGGATAAATTAGTAATTGCTTCTAAACAACGTTCTAAAACTCTTTCTATGTCTTTGAGTCTGGTTCTTAAATTCACAACTTCATCAGATTCCCGGATGTCTTCCGTAGCAAATTTCAAAGCTGAACGCTGACTACTACTACCTCCAGACATTGCACCGCTAGTTTCCAAAAGCTCACCATCTAAGGTGACTATGCGATAAAGTCCGATTTGTGTCCGGGCTTTTTCTAAGGTGTCAAAAACTACAGTGTTACCAAAAACATATTTAAACACTTCCTGATATTTGCGATCGCATTCTACCAAGTTCATCGCATATTCAATAAAACCATCTACATAGCGCAATGTTAAGTCTGGGGTAAATTTAGGTGCTTTAATTTTGTTCAAAGGTAAAAAAGTTGCTCTACCTGCTTTTTTCTGTTTTAATAATTCAATTCCCGTCGCAGCTACTCGATCATCTTCTACAACTATATGACCTAATCTTGCACCCGCCGCAGTTTCTAAAGCCAAATGATAACGGGCATCAACTTTACCTAAATCTACCACTAATCCACATAAACCAGGTAAACCAGATTGCAAAATTACCTTACTAGCATGAGTTCCCTGTACTTCTTGCTGTGCTTGGGTTTGTGCTTCTAGTTTATCTAACTGACGTTGCTTTTCTCGCTGTTCCTGTAACAAGCGTTTTTGTGTATCTTGTTGTAATTGTAATTCTTGCTCTGTTGCAGATAAATTCGCTGCTAAATCTTGAATTGGTTTATTACCGGTCTGAAAATCAGCCTCTAATTTTTGACATTCTGCCTGTTTTTCAGCTAATTGTGGTTCTAAATCAGCGATAATTTGCGATTCTTCATTAATTAATAGTTCTAGCTGAGAATTTCTCTCTCTCAGTTGTGCTTGCTCAGTTCTTTGGGGTTCAATGGTTTGTAATAAACTTTCAATTTGCCGACTTAAAGCCGCTTGTTGTTGTACCCATGCTTCCGATGCGCTGGCTATTCCTGCTGCAACTTGACGGGAAGATTCTAAATTTTGTCGTGTTGTATCTCGCTCGTTACGTAAATTGTCTATTTGAGAAGTTTCTATATTTTGTTGTTGAGTTACCTGTTCTAAATCACTATTATATTGTTGTAAATCTTGCTGACTTTGAACTAATCGTTTATTAACTTCTTGTAAATGAGATGTTACCTCACCTTGTTGTCGTTGAAGTTGTTTTCTTTCCGCTTCTTGAGTTGCTAAATTTGACTGTACTGCTAAAAGTTCATCTTCTCCCAGAGACTTAACCTTTGCATTCAAAACTTCCAAAGCAGAAGTTTTCTGATCTATTTCCGTATTTGTGGATATTAACTGATTGGAAAATTGATCTAAAGCAACATTACCAGCTTCAATATCAACAGCTAACTTATCCTGTTGTGCTTGTAGAGAACGCCATGATAACACAACTTCCCAGGATTGCTTTTCCTGAAACTCCTTTTTCAATTGACGATATCTTTCCGCTTTTAACTTATCCTGATAAAGACGATCGCGTTGAGTCGTTAACTCACTCTCAATAATACGACAACTATCTTCCTTTTCCTTAACCTCATCCAAAGTAGACTTAGCTTGATTAATCTTTCTATCAAACGCAGCAACACCAGCCAACTCATCAATAATTTCCCGGCGTTCCTTAGCGTTCATAGAAATAATGCTAGTTACATCACCCTGCAACACCACATTATAACCTTCAGGGTAAACTCTTAAATTTTCCAACTCCTCATGCAACTGAGTTAAAGTACAAGAAACTCCATTAATATAATAATTAGAAGTATAAGTACCCTGAGCAGTCACCCGTAAACGTCGAGTAACACTCCAGTCAGTGGGTGACTGGGAGTTATTGTTTTCTGATGCTTCTACCTCCTCAACTTCCTTAACTTCCTCAACTTCTTCACTTTGCGCCTCTGCGCCTCTGCGTGAGAAAATATCAGAAATATCAGAGATATCAAAAGTAACAGTCACACTAGCTTCAACAGTAGAACGTTTTTTAGCGGTTTGAGTATTATTAACCAAGTCTGGCAACCTATCAGCACGCATACCCTTAGAACTAGAAAGACCTAAGCAGAACAGCAAAGCATCTAAAATATTAGACTTACCCGAACCATTAGGACCAGAAATAACAGTACACCCCGGTAGTAGAGGGACAGAAGTTGTACCACCGAAGGACTTAAAATTAGTCAGTTCAACACGTTTAATATGCACCATTATGGGCGCTTCACAAATAGACTAAAAGAACAAGTGTATCAATAATTATAGAAAATTATTAAATTTAAAATTGCAACTATGAAAAAACCACTTAAAAAACTACTTAAATTAAATAGATTTACGGATTGATAGCAAAAACATAAAAAACCTATATTAACATCTTAGCGAAAATTAGTGAACAATCTGTATTTCTCTGTGTTCTCCGTGTCTGGAGTGGTTTGTTACTTTTATCTTCACAAAACATGAAACAACACTACCAAAATTTTATCATTCGAGACTGGCAACAAGGCGATCGCCAAGCAGCAGCAGAAGTCATCAGATCAGTATTAGCAGAATATGGTTTAGGATGGGAAGCGGAAGGAGCAGACAGAGACGTATTAGAAGTTGAGGAATATTACTTAAAAACCGGGGGAGAATTTTGGATAATAGAACACCAAAACCAGATTATTGGTACAGGGGCATATTACCCCATAAAACGGGGAGAAAATGCTGTAGAAATCAGAAAAATGTATATTTTACCTAAATTTAGAGGATTAGGTTTAGGGAAATATTTATTACAAGAGCTAGAAACAGCTATTTGGCAAAAAGATTTTAAACAGATTTGGATTGAAACAGCCAGCGTTTTAAAAGAAGCAGTACAGATTTATGAAAATAATGGTTATATACCAGCTACAGGAGTGGAAACCCAAAGATGCGATCGCGTGTATGTGAAAGTTAGGTGACAGGATGATGGGGAGGCAGGGGGAGCAGGGGGAGCAGGGGGAGCAGGGGGAGCAGGGGAAGCAGGGGGAGCAGGGGGAGAATGGACAACCAATGACTAATAACTAATGACTATGTTTAAAAATTTACTTAGTTTATTCTTGCAAAATAATTGCCCTATCTGTGAGAAGAACACAAAACAGGTAATTTGTCAATATTGCGCCAAAAAACTACAAAGCTGTGAATTACAAAAGCCCAAAGCCTTATGGCAAAAGCCTGTACCCGTTTTTGCTTGGGGGAGTTATGGGGGAACATTAAAAAGGGCGATCGCCGTCATGAAATATGAAAACCACCCAGAAATTGGGCGGTTGCTAGGTCAGTATTTAGGAGAGAAATGGTTATTAAATTTTACATCAGAAAATCCTAAATGTGTAATAGTACCCATACCCTTACACAGTCAAAAATTGAAAACAAGAGGTTTTAATCAAGCAGAAATGATTGCTCAAGGTTTTTGTGAAGTGACAGGATTAAAATTAAAAGCAAACGGTTTATCTAGAATTAAAGAAACTCAAGCTCAAATTAATGTATCCGGTGCAGAAAGAGAACAGAATTTAGCAAGTGCTTTTGCTTTAGGTTCTGATTTAGCTCGTATTAAACCAGATGTATCTGTTTTACTGGTAGATGATATTTATACAACAGGTGCAACCGTTAAATCTGCCATAAATACACTTAATCAAAGTAACATTTCTGTATTAGGTGTAGCTACGGTTGCAAAAACAGGTAAAACATAGACTTAACTCATTGTAGATAGGCAAATTGCCAGTGAAAAATCTATAATTAACGCAACTATAACCGATGTTGAGAAAAAACCAAGTTTGAATTTATGAACAAAATGACAGAGAAGATCAAAAGAGTCCTATTAGGTTCTGTCACTTTTTTGACAATTTTTATAAGTGTAAATACAGTTATTGCCCAGGAAAATAACTCTAGTAATAAAGCAAAAAGTCCATATAGTCCAATTCCCTTAGATAGCAGTGGGGAAATTGTGGATATGTTAACACTAAAAGATATGCCTACAGGCCAGGGAGGGTTTGCCCGTGATTATAGTGTTAAACTAGAAAAGGGTGATAATTTAGCTATAGATTTATCATCGGAGAACTTTGATACTATTATTACACTTTTAGCACCCAATGGTGCAACGGTAGCAGAGAATGATGATGGACCTGATGGTACAAGTAATTCTTTATTATTTACTCGTATTACTGAAACTGGAAATTATATAGTCCGTGTACGTTCTTTTGGAGAAACGGGAATAGGAAACTTCAAGTTAAAAGTTACTAAATTAATACCTGTAAAATAAATCAAATTCTGTGTAATTTAACTGAGATAAGCAACAATGAATACAAGTCACATAATTTTATAAATAGGGGATGCTGAATAAATGTAAAACCCAGATAAATCAAAGGTTTGAGGGTGATAAGCAAGAAATTAAGTGCAAGGTTTTTACAGGATATACGT
>RDXV01000025.1 GCA_004292695.1 Nostocales cyanobacterium
AGGGGAAGCAGGGGAAGCAGGGGAAGCAGGGGAAGAACTGTCACCTGTAACCTGTAACATGTCACCTGATTTGACTGCTAATACCTGTCCTGACTCTGGTGCTGGTACTCCAGGGGCAATTTCCACACCTTCAACTAACAAATCACCTTTTTTGACATTGGGCGCTGTGGTGGTGGTAATGGTGGTCATGTCTGCTTCTCTGAGTACCAAACAACGGCGCACCGCTTCCACATCTCTCCGCACACCCCGGACAATTCCCCCTTCTTTACACAAAATCTGGGTTCTAGCTACCACCGCACCGGGTTCTATGGTTTGTCCATCTTCAACTTCTAAGGTGGTGTGGGTACTGCCTTGGGTAGCATCGGCGGCTATGTCTCGACGAATTACCAAAGACTCTAAAATTACTAACTGTAATCTCTGAATCTCTGAATTTTCTGCATCAGGTACTAACTCAATGTCCGCTGCCAAAGGTGAGGCCGCGTGTTCCTCCCCTTCTTCCTCAATTTCTAACACCAGTTGCGATCGCAATAATTCCACCCCTTCCACAGATTTCACCCGTTCAGAATCCTTGTAGGGTAAGCGTTGTACCGCCCGCAGTTGAATTGATCTACCATTGGTTTCTTGACCTACGGAGGTGGTGGAAGGTAAGTCAGGATTTTGTGGGACTTCAAACTCCACTACTGGACGGCTTAATAATGCTGGTCCTTCGGGAGATTCCACATACTGAATATACCTTAATTCTGTGGCGGTAATGCCCTGGAACTCTTCCCCTGGTTGAATGAAAGTGTTATCTCGGCTTAACACCGCCTCTGGATCATCCACCATCAACAATTCCCCTGGTTTAATCACCACTTCCCGGAGAATGTCGTTTTTCTGGGTAATTTCAATCACACCGCTGTTTTGACAGAAGATGTCTTTCACTACCTCAGTACCCGCTTCCACAAACTGCCCATCTTCCACCAACAATAAGGAAATATCTTTATTTACCTCATGGGTTTCTTCCGGTATCCACAGCAGTGTTCCCCCATTCACCACCTCATAGCCTAACTTGGCTTTACCTTTTTTCTGGACTTCAATTCCCGCAAACTTCAATAAACCGCCGGTAGTAGTGCGGTAACGGTCATCAATTAATTCCGCGACAATTTGCCCATTCTGTACCTTTGTTCCCGGTGTCGCCCGCAGGTTAAAGGTTTGATTGTTACTGGTGGAAACTAGGTAATTATTCTTGCCTTGGGAACTTTGCACTGTCACAGTGGCTTGGTCTAAAATCACTGAAGCGGTGATAATTTCAATTTCCCTGGTGGACTTACCTACCGTTGCTTCCGGTAAACGTACCACACCCCCATGTACACTGGTGAGTTTGGTTTCTGCTAACACACCGTTGGTAGCGATGCGATCGCCATTTTTAACTACTAATTCCGCCCCCGGTGGTAAGTTGTAAACATCCCCAGATAATATCCAAATCAAACCGCCCCTAGTGGCTGTGGTGGTGGTGTTGCCTTGACGGTCGGTTTTTTGTTCAGCGACTACATCAGCAAATTGTACCTCCCCTGCCAAGTCCGTGGCCACATCTTTCACGGCCTTTTCTGTATTAGCTCTGGCAGTTCTTCCTCCCAACGCTACCTCAGCAATTAACTGGGCTACTTTTACCTGTTGTCCTGGTTGAATGTATAGAGTTGAACCTTGGGTAACTTCAATATCTTGGTTCTGTCCATCTTGTCCTTCAATGGTTAATGTGCCGTTGGTTTCTGCATATAAAGCATCTTCCCCATGACGGGTACGGTAGGGACGGGTTTTTAACTTCCGGGAAATTTTCACTGTACCGGCGGTTTTTGCTCTCACCTGTTGGGCAACTTCCCCAGTGAATACACCCCCAGTGTGGAAAGTCCGCATGGTTAACTGTGTACCCGGTTCACCAATACTTTGGGCAGCAATAATTCCCACAGCTTCCCCTAAGTCTACCATCTTGGCGTGTGCCAAACTCCAACCGTAACAATGTTGACACACAGAACGGGCAGCTTCACAGGTGAGAGGCGATCGCACCAGGACTTTTTTCACTCCAGCGGCTTGAATTTCGTCAGCTAAGTCATCATCTACTGGGGTGTTGCGAGGAGCGATGACTTCTTTGGTGACAGGGTGAATGACATCTTCTGCTACTACCCTACCCATTAACCGCGTCGCTATGGGAATTAAGACTTTGGCATTTTCTACCATGTCTTGTAAAACAATCCCCCGATTAGTACCACAGTCAATTTCCCGAATAATTACATCTTGGGAAACATCTACTAATCTCCGGGTTAAGTATCCAGAGTCGGCGGTTCTCAAGGCGGTATCAACTAATCCCTTCCTTGCACCGTAACTGGAAATAATGTATTCCGTAACTGTTAACCCTTCCCGGAAGTTGGTTTTAATGGGTAAGTCAATAATTTCTCCTTGGGGATCTGCCATTAACCCCCGCATTCCTACTAACTGTCGCACCTGGGAAATGTTCCCCCGCGCTCCCGAAAATGCCATCATGTACACGGAGTTAAGGGGGTTGGTTTTTTTAAAGTGACTTACCACTTCGTCTTTTAAACTTTCTGATGTTCCGTTCCAGGTATCAATTACCTTTTGGAATCGTTCAACTTCCGTAATTTCCCCCCGTCTAAACCGTTCCTCAGTGCTGAGAATTTCTGCTTCCGCTGCTTCCAGGAGGGATTTTTTGGAAGGGGGGACCATTAAGTCATCTACGCTAATGGATACCCCCGCTTTGGTGGCATATCTAAATCCCAAGTCCTTGAGTTTATCTGCCATTACCGCCGTCCGTGCAGTCCCGTAATGGGTAAAAGACCAGGCAATTAACTTTCTCAGTTGACCCTTATTAACAACAAGGTTACGAAAAATCATTTTTTCTGTCATTAGTCTTAGTCCTTAGAATTTAGAATTTAGAATGAAGAATTAAAAGAATTTAGAATTGAAAATGCAGAATTAAGAGGAGAATTTAGAATTGAGAATGTTTTCAATTTTTTTTATTCTTAATTCCTCATTCTTAATTCCTCATTCTTCATTCTAAATTCTTCATTCTTCATTTACCTAACTAGCTAACGCTTCTTGAATTGCTTTGTTATAAATCACCCTACCTGGGGTCGTGTAAATATACTGAGAAAGTAAATTACCTTGGGCATCTTCACGGACACGACGGAATTTATACATTAATGTCCGGCTACCATCTTCATGGGTAACTACTTCTAAAGGTTCTTTGTCTGGTTCTCCGGTTTGCATTTCCCCATCAAACCGCACGTAAACATAGGCGTGGAGGTCTACTTGTTTTTCCTCGTAAGCCATAATTACGTCATCTAAGGAGGCAAAGAATTTATCTTTACCTTTGGTGGCGTTGGGGTTTTCCGCCGTTAGGTAATATGCTCCCAAAACCATGTCTTGGCTAGGGGTGACAATGGGTTTACCTGTAGCTGGTGACAGGATGTTATTAGAAGCCAGCATTAATAATCTTGCTTCTGCTTGACTTTCTAAGGACAAAGGCACGTGAACCGCCATTTGGTCACCGTCAAAGTCGGCGTTAAAGGCAGGACACACTAGGGGGTGTAATTGAATGGCTCGACCTTCTACTAAAATTGGTTCAAAAGCCTGAATACCTAATCTATGCAATGTGGGCGCTCGGTTTAACATTACCGGATGCCCTTCGATCACTTCTTCCAACACATCCCACACACTGGGGTCATTACGAGAAATTAACTTCTTCGCCGCCTTGATATTGTTCACCATCCCAGAACGAATCAGGCGGTTAATCACAAAAGGTTGAAACAACTCAATGGCCATTTCCCTGGGTAGTCCACACTGGTGAATTTGCAGCTTAGGACCAACCACAATTACCGAACGTCCTGAATAGTCCACCCGTTTACCTAACAGGTTTTGGCGGAAACGTCCCTGTTTACCTTCAATAATATCTGACAAAGATTTCAACGGACGGTTATTTGCACCTACCACAGTCCGACCCCGGCGACCATTGTCAATGAGAGCATCCACCGCTTCCTGTAACATCCGTTTTTCATTACGGACAATAATCTCCGGTGCGAGAATTTCCTGTAATCTAGCTAAACGATTATTCCGATTAATTACCCGACGGTACAAGTCATTTAAGTCACTGGTGGCAAATCTACCCCCATCCAACTGCACCATTGGCCGCAAGTCGGGAGGAATGACGGGAATATAAGACATTACCATCCATTCCGGCTTTGAACCAGTGGCAATAAAGTTATCAATGACCCGCAGTCGTTTAATTAACTTTGCCCGTTTTTGTCCCTTGGCATTATTAATTTCTTCCCGCAGAGTTTCCGCTTCCTGCTCCAAGTTAATATCAGCCAACAGTCTTAACAGAGCTTCCGCCCCAATGCCCACTTCCACACCCACCAACTGGGAATCTTCACTATAAATAGCGTCTTCAATTTCAATCCACTGGTCTTCTGTTAACAGTTGTTTATAGGTGAGAGTATCTGCATTACCAGGTGCTAAAACTACATAAGAGTTGAAATATACAATCTGTTCCACATCCCGCAAGGGCATATCTAGCAAAATGGCAATATAACTAGGAATCCCCTTGAGATACCAAACATGAGCCACAGGTGCAGCCAGCTTAATAAAACCCATACGATGACGGCGTACCCGTGATTCTGTCACCTCCACACCACAGCGCTCACAGACAATTCCTCTATGGCGTACCCGTTTATACTTACCACAGTGACATTCCCAATCCTTAGCGGGGCCAAATATCCGCTCACAAAACAAACCATCCATTTCTGGTTTCAGGGTGCGGTAATTAATGGTTTCTGGTTTCGTCACCTCACCCACCACCTGACCATTAGGCAAAGTCCGTTCACCCCAGGTTCTGATTCTATCCGGTGAAGCCAGCCCGATTTTTACGTAGTCAAATTGATTAGATTGAATTGAACGCATGAGAATTTAGAATTTAGAATTTAGAATTTAGAATGAAGAGAATTAAGAATTTAGATTTTAGAATGCAGAATTAAAAAGAATTGAGAACTTAAAATTAAGAGCATTGAGAATATTTTTATTTTCTTAATTCTAAATTTTCTTAATTCTAAATTCTACATTCTAAATTCTTAATTCCTATTCGTCATCTTCTGATAAATCACGGGAAAGTGACTGATAGGTAGGACGGGGTGGTGTGCGGCGGGCGTTTTGGTCTGCCATGAGGTCAACTTCCACATCCAAAGAACTACCATCAGCTTGGGTTTCTACCTTATGCACGGCAATGTCTAATCCCAAGGATTGTAATTCTCGCATTAATACCTTAAAGGATTCAGGAGTACCGGGGCGAGGAATGGCTTTACCCTTAACAATGGCGTTTAATGCCTCGTTTCTACCTTGCATATCATCGGATTTGACTGTTAACAATTCCTGCAAAGTATAAGCTGCTCCAAAAGCCTCCAATGCCCACACTTCCATTTCCCCAAACCTTTGGCCACCTTGTTGAGCTTTACCGCCCAATGGTTGCTGTGTGACTAAGGAGTAAGGACCAGTGGAGCGGGCGTGAATTTTATCATCTACTAAATGCACCAGTTTGAGCATATAAGCAACACCCACCGTCACCGGGTGATCAAAGGGTTCACCGGTTCTACCGTCATAAACCATGATTTTGCCAGCGTTGTCGGGGTTATATAACCAATCTTTACTGGTTTCGTCTCTGGCTTCTTGGAGTTTGCCGTGAACAATGCGCCGGGAAGATTCTTCCCCATACATTTCATCAAAGGGTGTAATTTTAAACCTTACCCCTAAGTTATGGCCAGCCCAGCCTAGTAAACATTCAAATACTTGACCTACGTTCATTCGGCTAGGTACACCCAAGGGATTGAGAACAATATCTACAGGTGAACCATCGGGTAAATAGGGCATATCTTCCAGTGGGAGAATGCGGGAAATGATACCTTTGTTTCCGTGTCTCCCTGCCATTTTATCGCCGACTTGGATTTTCCGTTTTTGGGCGACATATACCCGTACTACCATGTTTGCCCCCGGTGGCAGTTCGTCCCCTTGTTCTCTGGTGAACAGGCGCACATCTACTACCCGGCCTTTTTCACCGTTGGGAACTCGCAGGGAATTATCCCTTACGTCACGGGCTTTTTCACCAAATATGGCTCTGAGGAGTTTTTCTTCTGGGGGTTGGTCAGATTCACCTTTGGGGGTAACTTTTCCTACTAGAATATCTCCAGATTCTACCCACGCCCCAATTCTGATGATGCCTTGTTCGTCTAGTTGTCTGAGGGCATCTTCACCGACGTTGGGAATTTCTCTGGTGATTTCTTCTGGTCCGAGTTTAGTTTGTCTGGCCTCAATTTCGTATTTTTCAATGTGAATGGAGGTGTATATGTCGTCTTGGACTAGGCGCTCGGAAATTAAGATTGCGTCTTCGTAGTTGTAACCCTCCCAGGGCATATAGGTGACAATGATGTTTTGTCCTAATGCCAGTTCTCCCCCTTCGGTGGATGAACCATCAGCTAATACCTGTCCTGTGACTACTTTTTCCCCAATTCTGACTAGGGGTTTTTGGTTTAAACAGGTGTCTTGGTTAGAACGTTGATATTTGGAGAGAAAATATCTAACTTCTTGTTGTTTAGGTGGTTCTGAGGTTTCTGTTTCCCCTGGTAGGGCTTTTTCTCTGACTCTGACGCGAATTTCGTTAGCGTCTACATACACTACGTCGCCGTCGGTACGAGAGACTATTACCATCCCTGAATCTCTAGCAGCTTGGGCTTCTAAACCTGTTCCGACTAAGGGGCGTTCTGGTTTGAGTAGGGGTACTGCTTGCCGTTGCATATTTGACCCCATTAATGCCCGGTTCGCGTCGTCATGTTCCAAGAAGGGAATCATGCTGGTAGCTACGGAGACAATCTGCACTGGGGAAACTGCTACATAGTCTACTTGCTCTGGGCTTGTGGTTGTCCAGTCTTGGCGATAACGAACGGGTACTTGTGGTCCTTTGATGTATCCGTTTTCATCTAAGGGTACGTCTCCTGTGGCGGTTCGCAGATCGTCTTCTTCGTCTGCTGTCATGTATACAGGAGGTACGTCAAATCTCACCCTGCCGTTTTCTACTGGTCTAAAGGGTGTTTCTAAGAATCCATATTGGTTGACGCGAGCATGGGTAGCTAGTGAACCAATTAATCCTGCGTTTGGACCTTCTGGGGTCTCAATGGGGCAGATCCGCCCGTAATGGCTGGGGTGAATATCTCGGACTGCGAAACCTGCTCTTTCTCTGGTTAAACCACCTGGTCCCAAGGCACTAAGTCGGCGTTTATGGGTTAGTTCCGCTAGGGGGTTGGTTTGATCCATGAACTGACTCAGTTGGCTAGAACCAAAGAATTCTTTGATTGCTGCTACTAAGGGTTTGGGGTTAACTAGGGATGCGGGGGTGAGAACTTCAGCATCGGATACTGTCATTCTTTCTCTGATGATCCGCTCTAGGCGGTTTAGCCCTACTCTGACTTGGTTTTGCAGTAGTTCGCCTACGCTTCTAACTCGGCGATTTCCGAGGTGATCAATGTCGTCTATGTTACCGATGTCATATTCTAGGTTAATCAGGTAGTCTATGGCTGCGAGGATGTCTCCTGGGGTGAGAACCCGCACTGTGTCAGGTACGGAGAGGCGAAGTTTTTTGTTGAGTTTGTATCTGCCTACTTTGCCTAAGTCATAGCGTTTGGGATCAAAGAAGCGGGATTCTAATAGTTGTTGTCCACCTAATACTGTGGGTGGTTCACCAGGACGGAGTTTGCGGTATAACTCCATGAGGGCTTCTTCTTCGGAAAATTGCCCTTCTTTTTCGATGGTTTTTTGGAAGTATTCGGGATGACGCAGGGCATCAAAGATTTCGTTGTCTGATAAGCCTAGTGCTTTGAGTAGTACCTGTGCTGATAGTTTGCGGGTTTTGTCTATTCTCACCCACACTAGATCGTTACGGTCTGTTTCAAATTTGAGCCATGCTCCCCGGTTAGGGATTAAGCTGGCAGAATAAGTTCTGCGTCCGTTTTTATCAATTTCTGATTTGTAGTAAACCCCAGGCGATCGCACGATCTGGTTAACTATTACCCGCTCTGCACCGTTAATAATAAACGTACCGCGATCTGTCATTAAGGGCAGATCACCTATAAATACTTCTTGTTCTTTTATATCCCCTGTTTCTTTGTTTAATAGTCTGGTGGGGACATACATTTGTACTGCATAGGTGCTATCACGTCGTTTTGATTCTTCGACGCTATATTTAGGTTCTTTGAGTTTATAGTTTTGTCCTAAAAAATGCAGTTCTAATTTGCCTGTGTAGTCTGTAATGGGACTAAAGGAGTTCAACTCTTCTATTAATCCTTCTTCTAAAAACCAGCGAAAGCTTGAGCGCTGGATTTCAATCAAGTCTGGCAATAGAAAGGCTGGTTCCATATAAGTTTCGTTTGTCATGCCTCTACCTTTGTCAACCTGGTTAAACTTTCGCTTGTGTGCCGCTGTGACGGTGTTGCCAATTTTAGCTTTTTGTGTATACTCTCTTGGATAATTTTGGCGCAAACTATCTCTATTTATGTGCAAAAAGCTGTGAGCAGCGATAAAATCTGAAATAGATTAGATACTGATGGGAATGTGTGGTTTTTACTAGCCGCAATGTTAGTTGATGAGTCAGTTCCTGTTTCCGCGTTTTGTAATTAAACACGAGTTGCTTACTCAATCTCCTTGCTTGGATGCTGCTGTTTTTTTAACACATCTTTTCTATATTGGTGGTAACATCCCAAATATGAAGAATCCGTAAGGGGCGGTTCTTGATCAGGATGAATTTATTTTGCTGATTTTTAGTCACAAGGCTCTTACTTTTATTAATCTTTAATAGTTTCATCCTCAGATTTTAGCTGTTGTGGTTGCACTACCTATCTCACACAGTCAGGCTAGGTTTTGTTTTTCTTGAGATCATCTACTTGTGGAGATATATTTAGATGTCTATGATTTGGTGATTGTAAGTTTGATCAACAATTACTAACACTTGACTAAAATTAGATTTGGTAGCAGCTTTGACTTAGCTATTTTCTGTAGTTAGTTTAAATTTCCTTCCTTTATCATTATGACATAAGTAAAATGCTTGGGAGGGAATGATCTTATCACAGTTTTGTCATGGCAAGGTTTCTGTTTTTACGATTTGCTTAGTCGAATTTGGTCTATGGTTGGGGCAAGGGTTGTTACTTGCTGGATGTTAAGTTTCTGAGACTGAGGATAAACCAAATAATTTACAAGCATTAGCTGTGGTTTGGTTGGCGATCGCCTCTATGGTTTCGCCTCTAATTTTTGCTAGGTGTTCAGCTACATAACCCACATAGGCGGGTTCGTTGCGCTTCTCTCCTCTTTTGGGTGTAGGAGCTAGAAATGGACAATCGGTTTCTATCAGTAATCTATCACTACTTACCATTGCGGCTGATGCTTGGATGGTTTTTGCGCTTTTAAATGTAACTGTACCACTGAAACTGATGTAAAACCCCAAATCTAAAAACCACTGGGTTTCTTCTGGTGTACCCCCCCAACAGTGCATTACACCCCGTACTCTTTCCCCTTGTTTTTTCTGCCATTTTTGCAATATTTCTTTTACCTGTGAAGCTGCATCCCGACAATGGATGATCACTGGTAAATTCAATTCGCTGGCGATCGCTAACTGTGCTTCAAATACCATGATTTGTTGTTCATAGTTATTTGCTTTATAAAAATCCAAGCCCATTTCCCCAATAGCGACTATTTTCTGGTCAGAACTGGCGAGAGTTTTAATTTTCTCGCTGCTGTCCTCTTGCCATTTATCTGCATCTAGGGGATGCAAACCCACAGCAAAGCTAATTTCGGGGAATTGGTGTGCTATTGCCTGGATGCTGGCAAATTCTCCGGGGTGAACACAGGAATGTACTAAATGTGTTACTCCTGCTTGTTGCCAACGTGATCGCACTGCTGCTAAATCTGGCTGAAAAAGATCAAAGTTTAGATGTACGTGGGTGTCTATCAGACGCATAGTTTTCGTCAGAGTTCATTGCCAAGGAGTTTATTAGCCTTGTTTTAGTTGGTTGCTAATAAATTAACTTCAATAAGTTATGCTGCTGGGGTGACAGCTTTAATTTTTTTAGCCAACCTTGACTTTTTCCTCGCTCCGTTGTTGGGATGAAATACACCCCGCTTGACAGCTTTATCAATTTTGCTGTAAGCCTCTGACATTCTTGTATCTACTACTTGCTTAGATTCTGGGCTAGGGTTAGCCGCGTATTCTTCTACTGCCACAAAGTATTTTTTCATCAGGGTTCTAACCGCCGATTTGTATGCTTTGTTCCGCAGTCTATTACGTTCACCGATTTTTGCGCGTTTAAGAGCAGACTTTGAATTAGCCACAGTCAATTCCAAAAAGACTATTAATTAATATGTACACACACTACTAGACTTACTAATATAGCACCAAAATTGCCAATGTTATAATTTCTGCTAAAAATCTCACCTAAAAAATTTCTGATCATGATTCTGCCAAAGTTGTGAGTTAGGAACGAGAAGAACAGCTATGATTAAGGTTATAGGCAAGAATCTTAGGAGTATCAAAAAATCCAGGTTAAGCTAGAGAAGAGAAATGAAATGAACTTTAGCCAAAATCGGTTTAAAAGCTCAAACACTTCTCAAATCAGCAAACAAATCTGTTCAAATCACCTAAATGAACTTCAGCTTGTTTCATGGAAACAGAGTGAAGTCATAAACAGGGTTAATTAACGGCAATAGAAAATGCTCAAGTTAGAGTTTGGAACGGGACTAAAAAACCACTGATACTAGCGGATTGGGTAAAAAACTCTCTTCCTCAAACACTGGAAAAGTGTTAACATAATTAGAATATTAGGTAATAAACCAGCCTAAAACAGCTAATAGTGGAGTGAGTTATCATTAGTCCCAAAGACTGTCAGTGGCTAAGTTCCTAAACTACTGCCAACAGTAAACAGGGATTTAAGAAAAGCTCACAAATAGCTTTGATGAGTAGGTTTTATAGGACGGCAAACGTTGTCCCAACTGAAAGCCTGAAAAACCAGTAAGTGCCGTCACTCTTAAAAAACCAAGAAGCTAACTTCAGGTCTTCAGGTAGATTTGAGTAAGTTTAGTAAAACGAAATATTATATTTTTGGTATTGTCTTTACTCCATGCTGCGAATTATTACTCAGCAGGCAGACGTTATATCCGAACTACAACGTATCTGCGAACGCACCCATGATCAACAAGTGCTTCACAAAGAAGCAACAGTGCGAGAAGTGTTACAAGCAGTGAAGCGCCAAGGCGACAAAGCTGTACTGCACTACACAGCCGAATTTGATCAACAAACCTTGCAACCAGAAGAACTCAGGGTTACAGGCTCAGAACTGGATGCAGCCTATCAACAAGTACCTAAAGACTTGTTGGCAGCGATCCAATTAGCCTGTCGCCAAATTGAAGCATTTCACCGTCAGCGAGTACCCAAAAGCTGGGTACACTTTGGAGATGATGAAGTGGTACTGGGAAAACGTTATACACCTGTAGATCGGGCAGGTTTATACGTACCAGGAGGGCGTGCCTCCTATCCTAGTACAGTATTGATGAATGCTATACCAGCTAAAGTAGCAGGTGTACCTAGAATCGTGATGGTGACACCAGTAAGAGGTGGGAAAGCCGTCAACCCAGCGGTTTTGGTAGCTGCCCAAGAAGCGGGAATACAGGAAATTTATCGGGTTGGAGGCGCTCAGGCGATCGCCGCTCTAGCCTACGGAACAGAAACAATTCCCAAGGTGGATGTAATTACTGGACCTGGTAATATTTATGTCACCTTAGCTAAAAAGCTAGTTTACGGCACTGTGGGTATTGACTCTTTGGCAGGTCCTAGCGAAGTGTTGATTATTGCTGATGAAACAGCAAACCCTGTTCATGTAGCCACAGACTTGTTAGCTCAGGCTGAACATGATCCAATGGCAGCAGCGATTTTGATTACCACTGATGCCGGTTTAGCAAAAAAAGTACAAGTTGCCGTAGATCAACAATTGGTTGATCATCCACGCAGAATAGATACAGAAAAGGCGATCGCCCATTATGGTTTAATCGTCGTCGTGGAATCATTAGAAGCTGCTGCGGAATTATCTAATGAATTTGCACCGGAACACTTAGAACTAGAAGTTAAAGATCCTTGGGCTTTAATATCTCACATTCGCCATGCTGGTGCTATTTTCTTAGGTTATTCCACCCCGGAAGCAGTGGGTGACTATTTAGCTGGTCCTAATCATACCTTACCTACATCCGGTGCTGCTCGATATGCTTCTGCTTTAGGTGTAGAAACATTTTTGAAACATTCTAGTATTATCCAATACTCACCTACAGCATTAGCAAAAGTAGCTGATGCGGTTGATACCCTGGCTCAAGCTGAAGGACTGCCATCTCATGCTGATTCCGTCCGTAGGCGAGTCACAGAAGAAGAGTAATTTAGAATGCTTTATTTTTCTCATGAATGCGGTTGACAAATGCTAATTTTTAGCAGAATATAGTAAGTTTGTGGTTTTAATAAACTTACCCTCATATTACATCGGAGTAATTTTCAAGGTTAAAACTCAGAAATTCTCGGTGTTTTTCATCAAGGAGTCGTTGATAACGTCTCCCTACAAACCTTCCTTAACAGACTTTTGAAAACCAAGTCAAACTTATGGAACAGGGAGAGAATATGAGTCTTTTGTTAGCATTTTGTTATCGGTCTACTCTTGAGGAGAGATAAGCGGTGTTAAAAACTATTTTAGTAGCCTTAGATGGTTCGGAAATTGCGGAAAAAGTAATTAAAACTTTGGGTGATTTAGTGTTATCATCAAATACTAAAGTTGTAATTTGTCACGTATTTCCCACACCAGACTCAGAAATAGAAATACCCGCGGATCGTCCTCATTCAGATTCACAAAATCTTTCTTATTTCCAAATAGAACAGCAGTTGCAATCTTATCAGGAACAATTACCAGTACAAAGCGAGTTAGAATTAGTATCAGGTGATCCTGCTGCGGAAATTATCCGTTTAGCTAATATTCATCAAGCTGATTTAGTTGTCATTGGTAGTCGTGGGTTAACAGGGATGAAAAAAATAGTTTTGGGTTCTGTTAGTACACAGGTAATGGAAGAAGTAAGTTGCTCTGTGTTGGTGGTAAAGTCAGGGAAGTAATTGAGAATTGAGAATTGAGAAGTTAGAATTTAGAATTACTCTCTTTATTCTGTAGGAGTAAAGTAATACCTGTTAATTCTTTAACCATTGATTGAGAGCAATTCCCAAAAACTGTTCCAATTGAGTCATACTATTAAGATGATTAATAATTGCATTTAATTCTTGATTTTGAGCATCAACTAAACTTTTCTCAAAATTAATAACATCCGTCATAGAAATATTACTACCTAACCGCATTCTTTCCTTAGCATTAATAACTCTAGCTTCTGCTAAATTTCGCGCTTCCTGTGCTAATTTAATTTGCGTAAAAGTATCATTAACATTACGGATTCTAGTTTTCAATTCTTCATTAAGATTATCTTGAGTTTTAGCTAAAGTATAATTAGCACTTTGTAAATTAATCTCACTTTTAGCTACAGCATTATCTTGACTGAGATTACCAAACTCACGACTTAATATTAAAGATGAACTGAGATTATTTGTATCTTGAGTATTACTAGCACTATTAAAACCATAACCAAAATTCAATCTTAAATCTAATTGTTGTTGATTTTTTGCTTCTGTTATCCCAAATTTCGCATTTTCCACAGCATTTAACGCAGCAAGATAACCATTATTATTAGCTTTTGCTAATTCTAACATTTCTGCAAAGGTACGTAAATTTAAACTGCTAGGAGTTTGGGGAGTTTCCACAGCAACGAGTTTTTTATTAATGGGTAAATCTATAATTCTAATTAAATCTGAAATTGCTTGTTCTAAATTAGTTTGTGTATTTAATAAATTTACTTCTTGTTGAGCGATATCCGCTTGACGCTCAACTAAATCATTTTTGGGTATTCTTCCAAATTCAAATAAAGCTTGTAATCTTTCTAAATCTTTTTTAGCATTAGCAACAGATAATTTTTCTATTTTCAATCTTTCCTGAGCTAATAATAAACTTCTATAACTAACTATTGTAGTAGTAATTGTTTGAGAAATGGTATTTTTCAAATTTAAAATATTGGCATTTTCTGTTAACCTTGCTCTTTGAATACTGAGAGTATTTAACCCTGTACCAAAACCTTTTAATAGAGGTTGACTGAAATTAAAATTCAGATTTTGACTTAAAGTATTCGTTTCTGAAGAAGTATCTAAAGAGTTATTACGTAATAATTGATTTTGTCCTTGCCATGTTAAAGTTAGATTACCACCTGTGGGAATTTTCCAATTTAAACTAGCACTTAAACCAGCAGTTATATTATTATTGCTATTACTACCAGTTTGATTATTATTCATATTTAATGATAGCTGAGGGGTAAAGGTGGGATTAAATTGAGATTCGGTTTCTTTTAATTGTTTTTGATCTAAGATACGTTGTAAGTAGGCAATTTTTAAATCTCGATTATTTTGTAAAGCTAAATAAACAGCATCAGCTAATTTTAAAGGTAACTCCTGACTCGAATTATTTAATAATTGTTGAACATCAGAATTAGATTTTGGTAAATTGGGTATATCCTGACATTTTCCTAAACTGGGAAATAATAAACTCAAAAGTAGAAATAAAGATGATGTTGAAAATAAAAAATGATTCATATTAATTCTCAACCAATACTTCCGGTTAAATTAAAATTTATGTAGGTTGGGTAGACACAAGGAAACCCAACATTATTTTCCAATTACTGACTGAGTGCTTACTGAGAGCGCAAAGCATCTACAGGATCTAACTTACTCGCTCTCAGCGCAGGTAAAAAGCTAGAAATCATACCTACTATAATAGCAGAACCAAGAGAAACTAAAGGAGTTTGATACATAAATTGATATGGTAAATTTAACAGAGTGACAGTCACAATAGTAATTCCTTGTACAGTTGCTATAGCAATTATTCCCCCTGTCATACTAATAAAAGATGCTTCCAGTAAAAACTGAATTAAAATGTCTTTTTGAGTTGCACCTATAGCACGTCTTAAACCAATTTCTGAAGTACGTTCTACAACTGATGCTAGAGTAATATTAGTAATTCCTACACCTCCCACAAATAAAGAAATAATCCCAATTAGTAATAAAATAATTGTCACACTATTTAGCATTTTTTCCATACTTTTTACCTCTTCGATGTTGCTAAATGCGTAAATTTCTGTACCAGGAAATCTTTTATTTAATAAACTAACTGCTGTGTTTTGCAATTGTTCTATATTTTCCGAATCTTTGGGAGTAATGGTAATTCTCTCAAAAAAAGGACTTGACTTCAAAGATTGATAAACAGACAAAGGAATTAATATCAAACCTTGTTCTTCACCCCAAGAAAAAGTTTTTTTAGTTTGAATCACTCCTTGAATATAATAAGACTTATTTTGAAAATAAATCATTTTACCCAGAGGATTTTTACCTTTAAATACTTTTTGTGATAGTAATTGATCAATAACTACAACTGAGCGATTTTGTCGTAGATCATTATTGGTAAAAAACCTACCAGCAATTAATTTTCTTCCCGAAATAGATAAATATTCTGGTGTGACTGCTTGACTTTCTACATTAATTTTCTGACTTCCCAAGAAAATAGCATCATTACCCGCATTTTCTACAGGAGCGATATATTTCCAACCGGATAACCTGTTTTTTAACCATTCTAAATCTTGGTTTTGATATTTTCTCTGTTGATAGGTAACTAGGTTATTAGGTGAATGAATATAAATTTGTGGAGATTCCATTTTTTGTAATTGTGTTTTTAAATATATTCTCCCAATATCACTCACTTGTAATGTTCCATTCACTGCAAATACACCCATAAATACCCCTAAACTGCTCAATAAAGAGCGTAAGGAGTTACTGCGTAAAGAGTTAAATGTTACTGATAATAAATCATTGATATTCATTGATGTAAATATTTTAATTATTTCGATTGTTTTAAATTTATTCTATATCATCGGTAGGGGTAAAGCAAAAGCTCATTGGTGTCAACTGAAGTTAAAAATGGGTTATCTGTTGGCTTCCACACCCGCCAGGGAATAAATTCCCAGTTGGGTTATGGGTTTTAAGTTAAATTGACACTTATGATCTTTTGCTAAACCCCTACAACTATTATACTATTGCATTTTAATCATCACATTATCACCCTCATTTAAAGGAGTTTCTAAACTCGGAATCAAAACTTCATCACCGGGTTTTAAACCTGATTTAACTTCAATATTTTCTAAACCCTGTAACCCTGTTTTGATAATTCTTTTAACAGCTTTACCCTGTTTATCTCGCATCCAAACAAAGGTTTCTGAATCATTTTGTTGAATAACCTCACTGGGAATAACTGTAACATTATTTTTCTGAGAAATAATCAAAGCAACTGTTACCGGAGTTCCCGGAACAATATTTTTATTAACTTGATCTAAACGCACAGTTGCAGTAACTTTAACATTATCTGTACCTTGATTATTATTTTGGGTATCTCCTGCTAATAAAGATATTTGTTGCACTTTACCAGTTAATTTTTGAGATTGCAAACCCACAATACTAATTTCTGCTTGTTGTCTAATTTTCACCCTGGTTGCATCTAAAGGAGATAATTTTAATTCTACAATTTGTTGAGTCGGATCACCAATCAATAAAACATCTGCTTTCGGTTCAATAACATCACCGATTTTTGCTTGTAGGTTGAGTATAACACCATCCATAGGAGAAGTAATTACTGATTTCCGTAAATCTTCCACTATTTTCTGTCTTTGAATTTGTAGTTTATCAATTTCTCTTAATGTTTGAGTTACTGCTAATTTTGCTTGGTTTAGTTCTTGTACTGCTTGTTCAATTTTAGATCTAGCTTCTTTTAATTTTTGTTGAGGTTCAGATTTGTTATTTCTGACATCTTGCCAAAAACTTTGTAATTCTAATTTCTGTTGTTGTAAATCTAAGTTACTTAAAGATAATTCATCTTTAGCATTAATTACATCTGTTTCTGTTTGAGTAACTTTTTTTTCTTGTTCTTTTAATTCCGTCTCAGAAATGAATCCTTTAGCAAAAAGTTGTTTATTTTCTTCTAATTTAACCTTTGCTTCCTGTAAATTATTGTCTTGAGTAGTTAATGCTTGTTGTTTTTTAGTTACTTCTAATTGACGCTTTTGAACTTCCCTGACTTTTTCATCTTTTTTGCGGTTAATATCATTTCTATAGGTATTTTGAATATTTCTATATTCTTGCTGAGTTTCTAATAATTTATTGTCAGCTTTTTTAAAAGATGATTGTTTATCTTGGAGTTGTAATTGTTTCTCTTGTAAGTCTGATGCAAATTCTTGTAATTTAATTTGTGATTCTCTATCTCTTAGTCTAATTAAAGTTTGATCTTTTTTGACATTATCTCCTAGTTTGACTAATACTTGTTCTACTGTTCCTGTAATGGGAGATTTAATATTTCTTTGATTATCTAATTTTAATATTCCACTTTCACCAGTGATTTTATCTTCTACGGTGTCTTGAGTGACTGTCACCATTCTCACGGGTATGGTTTGGGTGTTGGTTTTGATGAAGAAAGCAAAAATTAACCATCCTCCAAAGGTAAGAATTGTTAAACCTGCGGAGATGGTTAATAATTTAAACCCTGGTTTGAATTTAAAGGTTTTCATCATTATTGATGTATAAAATCGAAAATAGAGGCGTTTTATGCAACGTCTCTACAAGAATGTATCATAGTAGGTTGGGTTGAGCGATAGCGAAACCCAACATTCAAATATTCAGGACTTACTAAAAATACCTTTCAAACTCTCTTACCTTCGCTTTCTTCGTGTCTTCGTGGTTTGTTCTTCTGTAACTGTTGTTGTTGAGTATTAATAGTGTTGGGTTTCGTTCCTCAACCCAACCTACCTCCTAAAGCAATTCCAACCTCCAGATTTATTTGGTACTACTTGTAGTTGAATAGGGGGAACATTTAAGCGTAAAGCTGTGCGACAAACATCACTACCTTGAATTACATTTGGCCAACTAGCTACTCCATTTCCTGGAGGTGCTATACAAACCCATCTACCATTAATTAATCTTGCATCATATCGCCGATTAGCTTTTTTACAGTAAGTTTGTAAATTATTAACAGTGATAGATCCCATATACTGTGGCTGGGCGTTAGCTGGTTCTGACATCACAAGTAAAGGAGAAGCTAGTAAACCTATATAAGCGGATTTAAATGCTGTAGTATTCTTCATTTTTTGCATTCTACTTATGATGTGAAGTTAAATAAAATACAGAATGATTGTTTTTTAACGTCTACCACAATTGTTAAAATTAATAGTGTTGGGTTTCGTTCCTCAACCCAACCTACCACTAGAAGTTGGCATAAAAACCTATGTCAACTTTACTCCAAGGGTTAAAAGGGTTAAAGGAAGTTTGAACACTATAACGACGAGGGTTGCGGTTTCTTTGATTATTTGCATTTGCTCTGTTCACCATGTCTCTCCAAGTAGAACAAACTCCTGCATCCGCTACTAATTGATTATATTGCCAAGAGCGAGTTCCAAGAGCCATTGTTGGCTGTCCAATTCCTACAGAATATTCAGATTGTAGTGTAGTCGGCTCGTTTTTGACTGAAATATTCAGGGATGACATAACAAGCATAAAAGCAGTTAGTGAAACTACACTCAATGATTTATTTTTTACCATGATAGTCTTTAATTATTATTAATTTCGTTGACATATAGTGTTGGGTTTCGTTCCTCAACCCAACCTACCAGTTTATCTGTAGCATTGCCATGAGTAAGGACTACTTGGATTATTTGTTCTTGCATACGCGGAACTTCTATTATACTGACGGCGGCAAACTGCATTCATATCAATGCCATGATCCCAATAAGGCCAATCTGAAAAAATAGTTAGTGGCATTCGGCAACGCCAAGAATAAGCATTATTACCAACCAACACTGCTCTAGTAGGTCTATAGACAACATGAGTCTCCCTACAGTATTTGGCTAAATCTACCCCTCCCAATATAGTTGCCGCATCTGCTCTTTGTATATGAGAAATAGAAGTTGTACCAAAAGCCACCAAAGCTAGAGATACCAAAGCTAGTTTATTCTTCATTTTTATACTCCCAGAAAACTGGTTTGTTGTGGTTAATTACTTTACAGTCGTCTAGTTGAATCTCATGTAGTAGTTACAATTGATTCACTTACACCATACATTATTTGTAAAAAAAAACACTAATGTATTTACGGATATTTTACCAATACAAAATCATCTCATTTCATATCAACTTCATAAAAATCACAGATTTATGAATTGAGGATAAAATTAAACAGCTAATATAAAGCAATCACAAAAGTAAAAATAGCTACAAATAAATAGCACATAGCCACATCAGTACAAATCTGCAAATTACACTACAGATTAGCTTTTATCAGGTTTTGTAGTATCCACAAAACAAGTATTGATTTTAACCTTAATTAAATATACTGACGTAAAATTACGAATAAACGAAGCCAATAAATAATTAACCGTAAAAATACTGAGAAATGATCTACAGTCAATTAGATAGTTTATGATATGAATATTTAATAATAAAGCAGTTTTTAAAGATATGAAGTACACCTTTAGCGGGTAAGATGCCTGCAAAACAATATTTTGGTGATTTGTTTTTATACTTCATAACATTGGTAAGTGCTGTAAATATCTAACTGTTAAAAACAATTCTGATAAATACTTATTCACAAATTCTGAAGGAGTTAAACATTCAAACTCTTTTGTTTGTTGTACTAAACAACGAATTAGTTTATAATTTGCGGAAACAAAACACTGAGTTTCACCCTTACTAGCAGTTAAATAAACTCCTATATCTTCACGAGGGATTAAACCTAACTCTTCTATTTTTAACCATTCCTCAGAAGTAAAATTTACATAAATAAGTTGTAATTGCTGCCAAATCCGAGCGATAATTTGACTACCCCAATCTTTACCATATAAACGTTTATATACTCGTAAAATTTGCTCTAATAATTCTTCGGAAATGATAATTTCTACAGATGAAGGTTCTAAAAAACCTACTGATTCTAATATTTTTCTTTCATCACTATTCTGATTAGCAACACCAATAATATAAATATTAGTATCTAAAAATAGACGTTGAGGGATATCATGAATAATGGTGATGCTGTGCTTTTAATAAATGTTCTTGAGCTATTTCTCTTTTGACATCTTGAATTAAATCAATAATTTGATCAGAAGAATTATATCCTGAATTATCGAATGAATTTTTTACCTGTGCTGCTAATGCTTCTAGGGGAATTAGTGGTTGTTGCTGAAAATTTTCTGTTTGATTTTTGGTAATAGCTTGTGTTATAATTATTGTTAACTCAGTCTCTAAAGTATGTCCATTTTTAGCAGCTTGATGTCTGAGATTTTCGACTATTTTTGGGTTCTAAGTTGTCTAAGATTATTTTCATATTTAATACATAGCTTGGGATTAATTTATACCATATACCATCATATATCATAGCATTTCCTAGTCTCATAAACTAGAAAATTATCTGCGTTCATCTGCGTTCAATTAAAATATACAAAATAAACTCTCACATTTCCTATACCTTATCTGTCAAATAGCTCAATTATCATAAAAAAAGTTTTTTGTCAACACCTCAAACTCTAACCAGCAAATAACAACATCAAAAATACTCAATGCACTTATCAAAAAATCTTGATAACTCACTCAAATTTTTTGCAGATGTTCAGTTTTAAAACTTCTGAAACACTGACTGGATAAAGACTTTTCATTTTCTGCTGTCAGCAACATTTTAAAAATAGGCATAAAAACCCAAATTACAAATCTACCTAAATCATACCAAATCGCTGAAAGTATTGCAATACCGTGAGTAAATAAAAATAATTCTCAATTAATTGTTAAGAAAATATGAAGGAAGAGATTTTGAATCTTTTAAAATACTAAACCATATTTATTTTTGAATAAATTAAATTTATTTAACGATCAAAAGTTCATGATTTGACTATAGCGGTATGATAAAAAAAACAGCCTGCAAAAAGCAGGCTAACAAAACTTTTATCAAGCAGATGACAGGATGTATGGTGATCCTGTATTTTCAATATCTCATTTTAAAGTCCAAAGAATCTCAGAACACTAAAAATCACACCCAACGGACCAGAGACAGTACCGAGTGTGTCACCAGTTTTAGCGACACCAGAACGGTTAACCACTACAACATCATTGTTACGTAAGATTGGGTTGGTTTCTTCGTTGATACCTTTGGAGAAATCTATTTTAACTACACGCTTAGTAACTGTACCATTAGAATTGAGACGAATTAAGTCTACTGCACTACTACTAGCTCTGGCATCATTAAACCCACCTGCAGCTAATAAAGCCTGATTTAAACTGCTATTGGGCTGTAATTCTGTCAGTCCAGGTCTTTTCACTTCTCCTACTACCCCGACCTTGATTGTTGCCGGTGATAGAGTGGTTGTAGCTAATTTGGTAGCTTCTGCTGTATTAATCTCAGTGGCTGTGGGGACAACAATTGTGTCTCCTTCTTGCAAAATGATATCTTGATCCAGATCGCCACTTTGCAGTAATTCCCAAAGATTTAGAGTAATAGTTTGTCTGGTGTTAGTTCTTGTCGGACGACGGACGGTAATATTTCTGACATCAGCCTGTGATGTAATTCCCCCTGCTAATTGAATAGCTCGCATGACAGTGGGTAAACCGCTACCAGTGGTTTCTGGGTTAACTGCACCTGCTGGAAGAGCAGTGCTTCCTGGTGTGACAAGATAAGAACCAGGACGATAAACTTCACCTGTAACCGCTACTGTCCGGGGTTCTGTTTGACTAGCTGCATAGTTAGCTGCAAATAAATTCCGAGCTTCAGCAACGTTTAAGGCTGTAGCAGTCGGAACTGTGATTGTATCTCCATCTCGTAAGGTAATATCTATAGGAATTCTACCTGTTTGGGTGATTTCTTTTAAGTTGAGAGTAACAACTTGTTCCCCAGAACCGCTAACTTTACGACGTAGTTGTACTTGGGTGACATCAGCAGCTAATGTTACTCCCTTGGCCGTACTAAGCGCTGCTAAGACTGTGGGATATTGTAAACCGGGGTTATCACCTCCAGACCCTTGTAGACTGAGGGTATAAGCTCCTGGTGATGTGACTTCTCCCGCAACAAAGATGTTAATGGGGCGGGGTGCTAATAAATTTACGGAAATGAGGGGACGTTTGAGAAAACGAGCATATCTTCTGGCAATTCTATCAGATGCTTGTTCGGTGGTTAACCCTAAAACCGAAATACTACCCACTAAAGGCAGATTAATTGCTCCACCAGGGGGAACTTGATATTCACCTGTATATTCGGGTACTTCAAATACGTTGACACGAATGCGATCGCCTCCACCTAAGAGGTAATCTGTGGATAGGCTGGATGTGGATGATATTTCCTGTTGCGCTAGGCTAACTACTGGTAAAGCGAGGTTAACAGTTGTTAGCAAAACTACGGAGGTTGTTGTGTGAGTTAGGAGTTTCCACAAATTTATATTAAGCATATTTACCTGAGAATTTGAGAGTAAGGACTTTAAAGTAATGTCTAAACATTTCAACGTTGACTATACTTAATTATTGGAGTTCCCCCGACAATGTTATTTTCGTTGATAATTCTGATTATCAGGATATAATTTGAACGAGATTATTGGTTCTTTGGTGAAGTATTTTTAAAGTTGAGTAGATTTGAAAAAATTGATTTGCTAATGATTAGAACAATTTTTAGGAAATTAGTCAATAGTTAAGCATCATCATTTATTGCTAATTGGTTAATTTGCTGGTATCTTTGTTGTTAACATTAGTTAATATTGAAAATTTACACACTGAACATTTTGATTTTGGTTATTAGTAAGATAGCAGAAAAATATCATTTTTGATGGTTTACACATATTCAATTTTATATGTCATAGATTTATTTTTTTTAATTATTTTCTGATGTTTTATATTTGGAAAGTAGAATATCTAACAGGTTAGAAATACAAATTTTTTTGTCTGTTTCTAAATAATGTTATTTAATGAATTATTTGGGTTTGATCTAACATAAGAAAATTATAGTCATTCTAATATAATTAGACCACAAAAACACAAACTACATAAACAAAATAAAATATATTTTTTAATAGTTTGAATTTTTGGGTTGGTTAGTTTAATTTTTGCTTTATTATTTGGATTTTGTCTGATTTTGAATTTGCTGAATAAAAAATTCTTCTAATGAAATATGGGATAAGTTAACAGTAATGATTTTACCTCCCATGAGTCGTAAACTTGACATAAAATCATAATAATCTTCTTGCAAAATACCATGCCAAGTACCATCAGGTTCATATTTTAAATCAGGTATTCTTTTTTTCAAAACTTCCGCATCTCCACCTTCTCCTTTCACATGATATGTGTTTTCTGTTCCTAAGAGTTCACCCAGAGATCCAGAACAAATCAATTCTCCTTTTGCTAAAATTGCCACGCGATCGCAAATTTGTTCTACTTCACTTAAAACATGACTATTAAAAAATATGGTTTTTCCCTGTTTTTTCAGTGACAAAATAATTTCTCGCATTTGATAACGACCCAATGGATCTAACCCAGACATTGGTTCATCTAAAAAAACTAAGTCTGGATCATTTATTAATGCTTGAGCCATGCCAACACGTTGTAACATTCCCTTAGAATAGCGCCGCATTGACTTTTTCCGAGCATCAGTTTGGGATAAACCCACTAATTCTAATAATTCGGGAATACGTTGACGGTAAATTTTCCGGGTAATTTGAAATAAACCCGCTGCAAATTCCAAAAATTCCCAACCAGTGAGATAGTCGTAGAGATAGGGATTTTCCGGTAAATAACCAATGCGTTGTTTAACCGAGCGATCACCTAACGGTTTACCTAATAATAATCCTCTTCCTGCCGATGGGCGAATAATTCCCAGCAGTAATTTTAGCAACGTGGTTTTACCCGCACCATTGGGACCTAATAAACCAAAGGTTTCTCCTGGGTAAACCTGAAGAGAACAACTTTTGAGAGATACTACTTGTTGATTTAGCCAGAAACCAGTACGGTAGACTTTTCGCAATTCAGAAGTTAGAACTACCGGTGATTTATCTACTGGATGCAATTGAGGATCAGGAGTGTCTGCAACAGGATTCATCGCGGTTAAAGTACCAAGAATCTACAGGGGATAATAAAGGTAGCAAGGTAGCACGATAATAGACATGATTGAGTTTAAATGTCAATTATTTGCTCAACTATTAACCTTGGAAATTGTTTCTTAGTAAATTATAATACACCCTTAGAGCTAGGAATATTTTCTGCTCGACGTGGATCTATTTCTGTTGCCATCCGCATAGCTCTGGCAAAGGCTTTAAAGGTGGCTTCAATGATATGATGGGAATTGATACCATCTAATTGACGAATATGTAAGGTCATTTGACTGTGGTTGACCACTGCTACAAAAAATTCTCTCACTAATTGAGTATCATAAGTTCCAACTCGTTCAGTAGGAATATTGAGACCATAGGTTAGATGTGGTCTACCTGAGAAGTCTAAAGCTACCTGAATTAAAGATTCATCAAGGGGTGCAACAAAGTGACCAAAACGGACAATGCCTTTTTTGTTGCCTAGTGCTTGGTATAAGGCTTGACCTAATGTAATACCTACATCCTCATTGGTATGGTGATCATCAATTTCCCAGTCTCCTTGGGCTTGAACATCCAAATCAAATAAACCATGAGAGGCAATTTGATGGATCATGTGATCTAAAAAGGGAATACCAGTATTAGATTTACAGATGCCTGTACCATCAAGGTTGATAGTTACTTGTACATCTGTTTCCCCTGTTTTCCGTTTAACAGTAGCAATACGTTGATTAGTCATTAGTCATTAGTTATTAGTCATTAGTTTTTGGGCATGGGGCATGGGGTATGGGGCATTGGTAAATTGTTAATTAATTTCCTATTCCCTATTCCCTATTCCCTACTCCCTTTTTTTACATTCCCATGATTTCATATCCTGCATCTACATAGATAATTTGTCCGGTGATACCACTAGATAAATCACTACATAAAAATGCGGCAGTGTTACCTACTTCCAGTTGTGTTACAGTACGTTTGAGAGGAGCAATATTTTCAACGTGGTGAATCATATCTAAAATCCCACCTACCGCTGAAGACGCTAAAGTCCGAATTGGTCCAGCGGAAATGCCATTAACACGAATATTTTGGGGGCCAAGTTCTGCGGCTAAGTAACGAACACTTGCTTCTAATCCTGCTTTAGCTACACCCATGATATTGTAGTTGGGAATAGCCCGCACTGCTCCTAAATAGGAAAGGGTGATAATGCTACCGCCTTCTGTCATTAAAGGCTTAGCAGCACCACTCAATTGTACCAGTGAGTAGGTACTAACTTCTAAAGCTTTATTAAACCCAGCGCGGGAAGTATTACTAAAATCTCCGGTTAAATCTTCGCGGTTAGCAAAAGCTAAACAGTGGATGAGGATGTCTAACTTACCCCATTCATTTTTAACAGCTTCAAAAGTAGTTTGTATTTGCTCGTCGTTTTCGACATTGCAGGGTAGGAAGAGACTGGGTTTAAGAGGTTCTACCAATTCAGCGACTTTTTTCTCAAATTTACCCTTCTCATCTGGGAGATAGGTAATACCCAGGTTAGCACCAGCTTGGTGTAACTGTTGGGCAATTCCCCAAGCGATAGAACGATTATTAGCTATGCCTGTAACTAAGGCATTTTTTCCAGATAGATTCAGCATAAAAATAGTCAATGTGATCAATTACCAGCAGCATACTTAACAATACTAGAAACTGAGCCTATTTTGACTGGGTTGGGGAGGAGATTTTGCGAAAATCTAGTTTGGGATCGGGTGAAAATGATCAAAATTGCTGTAAATAGATAAAGAAGTTGTGAAGATAGTACAAATTTTTCGGCAAAAAAACCCGGTTAGTTGAGTTTTTGAAACAGGAAATCAATAATTTGTAGCTAAAAATAACAACAATTATGTATCATGTTCAACAGAACTATATAAAATCATAGATTTGAGTATAGGAAAAAACAGAAAGGTTGACGGTGCTTTCTTGATTTTTCAGGTGTATTCTTAGGTAATCAGTTTTTGTTTTTCCGGCATTGGGTAGGGGAAGGGAGATGATCGTGACACAAGATAAAGCCCTAGCAAATGTTTTTCGTCAGATGGCGACGGGAGCTTTTCCTCCAGTTGTGGAGACGTTTGAGCGCAACAAAACGATCTTTTTTCCCGGAGATCCTGCTGAAAGAGTTTATTTTCTTCTCAAGGGTGCTGTCAAACTTTCCAGGGTATATGAAGCAGGAGAAGAAATAACGGTAGCACTGCTGCGGGAAAATAGTGTTTTTGGTGTGCTGTCGTTGTTGACGGGAAATAAGTCAGATAGATTTTATCATGCTGTGGCCTTTACAGCGGTAGAATTACTTTCTGCGCCAATTGAACAAGTGGAGCAAGCTCTCAAGGAAAATCCAGAATTATCAATGTTAATGCTTAGGGGGCTTTCTTCCCGTATTCTTCAGACAGAGATGATGATTGAAACCCTTGCTCACCGAGATATGGGTTCTCGGTTGATTAGCTTTTTGTTAATTCTCTGCCGGGATTTTGGTGTACCTTGTGCTGATGGTATTACTATTGATTTGAAATTGTCTCATCAGGCGATCGCAGAAGCTATAGGTTCTACCCGTGTAACTGTAACTAGGTTACTGGGAGATTTGCGTGAGAAAAATATGATTTCTATTCACAAGAAAAAAATTACTGTGCATAAACCTGTTTCCTTGAGTAGACAATTTACTTAAAATTTGCTGCGGTTAACAGCTAGTTAGTCTTTTAACGACAAAAGTTAACCGATGCTCATTTTCACTCAAGACTTGTGTCTACTTATTCACGAAAAAACTTGCTTGTTGGCAGACAGGTTAGACAGGAAAATGCTATATTGATAGGTGTTTTAGGTGATAACCAATCCTAAATACACCAATGGTAGGGTGAGATACACCCCATCTTAAAGCCTGTGGACTAGACAGTGCCGACACTTCTAGAGTGAAGCAGGAAAAAGAAGTAGACTTTTGTTAGCATTAGTTGGCTTTTTTGTATCGGCTGTATCTAGAAGCTTTTGAGCGGTAGTTAAAGATGGCCACTGGGTACATCCTGATAGCAGCAATTTTAATTCTGGGAGGCGTGATAGCTACCGTGGGCGATCGCATCGGCACACGGGTGGGTAAGGCACGTCTCTCACTTTTCAATCTACGTCCGAAAAAAACGGCAGTATTAGTAACAATTTTTACGGGTGGTATTATTTCTGCTTCTACCCTGGCAATTTTGTTTGCAGCTGATGAAGGTTTGCGAAAAGGGGTTTTTGAGTTAGAAGATATTCAAAAAGATTTGATTCATAAACGCGAACAGTTGAAGATTGCAGAAACACAAAAAGATCAAGTAGAAAATCAGTTAACGGAGGCTAAAAAAGAACAAGCACAAGCACAGGCAGAGTTACAAAAAATTAATCAGTCTTTACAAGCTGCAAATGCTAAACAAAGAGTGACACAAGCTCAATTAAACCGCACTATTAGCCAACAAGCTAAAACTCAAGCTCAATTGCAGGAAACTCAAAATAGATTGGGTGAAGTGGTAATTCAATATAAAAAGTCAACTTCGGAATTACAAAGTTTATATAATCAACGTCAAGTTTTACAAACTGCTGTTTCAGAGTTAGAAACTGAACGTCAGCGACTTTATGCTGAGGCTAAAAAAGCTATAGATGAAGCAAAAACAGCGATTGAAAACCGTGATCAAGAGTTGGCTAATCGGCAAAAAGTGATTGAACAGCGGGATCAAAAAATTGCTAATTTAGATAAGCTAATTCAAAGTCGCAATCTGGAAATTAAGGAAAGGGAAAAAGTAATTGCTACTAGGGAATCTCGTTTACAAGAGTTAGAAAAACAACAAAAATTTTTAGAGCAGGAAGTAGCTAGATTAGAAAAATATTACCAATCCTATCGTGATTTACGTTTGGGTAAATTAGCTTTAGTTCGCGGCCAAGTGATAGCGGCTGGTATAGTACGTGTAGATCAAGCTGCTGCTGCTAATAAGGTAGTAATTCAAATTTTACAAGAAGCTAATCGCAATGCTAATATTCAATTAAGTGAACCGGGAACAATTCCAGAAAATACCGAATTATTACGTGTCACCAGAGAAAGAGTTGAACAATTAATTAAGCAAATTCAAGATGGTAGAGAATATGTAGTGCGGATTTTTTCTGCTGGTAATTATGTCAGGGGAGAAAAGCAGATTGAGTTTTTTGCTGATGCAATGCCAAATGAATTGGTATTTTCTGCTAGTGAGGTTTTGGCCACAACTTCCGCTGATATGAAAAATATGACACTATCTCAATTACGTCAAAGGTTAGATTTATTAATTTCTGCTTCTCAGTTTCGCGCTCGTAATGCTGGTATTTTGGAAGCTGTACAAATAGATGGAACTTTGGGACGATTTTTTACCCAGTTACAAGAGTCTCAGGAAACTCTAGAAATTAAGGCGATCGCTTCTCAAGATACCTATACAGCGGGACCTTTAAGAGTTAAACTTGTGGCAGTATTAAATGGACAAGTTATTTTTAGCACTTAAACAATTAACAATTAAAAACCAACAATTAAAAACTAACAATTAAAAATTAACAATTAAAAACCAACAATTAAAAACCAACAATTACAACTCAAAAAACTTCTAATTTGTATCTATTTCCTATTCCCTATTCCCTATTCCCTATTCCCTATGAATAATACACAACCTACAATTTTAGGGTTTGATCCTGGTCGAGATAAATGTGGTGTCGCTATGATGGGTTTAGATAGAAAATTGTATGAGCATCAAGTTGTACCCGCAAGTGAGGCGATCGCCCATATTTTATCACTTAGACAAAAATATCCTATTTCTCTAATTGTCATGGGAGATCAAACGACTGCTAAAAAGTGGAAACAAAAACTAAATCAGGAATTAATTCCCGCTTTAAATATTGTTTTAGTGGATGAACGCTATACAACTTTAGAAGCACGCGATCGCTATTGGCAAATGTTCCCTCCTACAGGACTGACACAATTATTACCTAAAGGTATGCGACAACCTCCCAGACCTATAGATGATATAGTAGCCATTCTCTTAATTGAACGCTACCTAAATCGTTTAACTGCCAGTATTTCTAATGACTAATAACTAAAGACTAATAACTAATAACTAATTACTAATTACAATTCTGCCCGTATAGTAAAAGCGTAATCTCCCCCTGGTTCTAATTGATAATCTTGCTTTTCTAAAAAGCGTCCTAGAGGTTCTTTGATTAAAGCACGACCTTGAGAGGGTTTTACAGATAATTCGCCCTTGCGGAAATGCCATTGAAAATGCCATTCAAAATCTCCTGCACTGACATCACCTTCAATCAAGCCATTTTGCCAAGATTGGGCGGTAATACGGACATGGGCGGTGGTTTCTGGTAGACGTTTAGCACTCACTATGTTGGATTTCCAATGAGGGTTAAAGGTGAAGCATATAGGTTACTTAGTTTTTATGTAACAAAGATTTTGGAAATTGACAAATGAAGTAGTCGGATAAATGCAATTGCAGCAACTACACTAACATATAAGCCTTTAAAACTCTTGCTTCCAGCTTTCCAGTAAGTCTCTATTTACCAGTTGATCTCCCTCGTTCCAACTATATAATCTGACAGGTTCTCCTACAGATACATTTGGATTTTGTGGAAAGTCCTTTTCTGGAACTACAAGATCACACATATTGAGTTGCCATTGTTCTGTTACTACGTTCTCTTGTTGACCCCATAGATAAAACGTATCATTTAACAGAAGATGTACACCAATTCCTTTGTCAGTCGCTTTTTGTGCCACATTGCTCACAAGGGAATATAAGTCACAGGTAACTGATGTAGTCACAACACCTAAAACTACTACTTTGGCACTTACAAGGACTGCTGTTTCAATTACTTTTTCAAGATGCTTAATGATCTCATTTGCCTTTGATTCATCTATTACACGGCAAGATTTACATTCAGCAAGTATTAAAATATTTTTAACAAGGATAAATAAATCAATTTCTGCGAAGGACTGCTTTTCATCTAAGCGTGAAATCTCTCCTCCAAGTTGAATATGTCCAGAAGAAGCAAGCCAGGATAAAAAAACTGCTGTTGAAAGTACAGCCTGTCCACCAGTTTTAAGAAAACGGGCTGCTAATTCATTAGGTTTATATGCAAATTCTAAACTGGTCAAACTTTCTAACTGGAAATTTTCTCCACAACCATTACATTCAACAAATTCGTTAACTTTTTCAAGATTGTACCAGTCTTCTAATCCACAACTTGGACATTTTAAGGGATATCCTCGGTATAATAACCCTGCTTTCAATAATGCCGGAAGATTTTGCTTGACTATCTTCCTTGCGTCTCCCTGACTCAGATTTAATTTTTGTTTTAAAAAACCCTCTATTTGTGAAAACTTTAATCCACTTTGTTCAGATTTATGTGAAAGTTTTGATACCTTGATATCGGATTCATCAGTATCAAAAGCCATAAATATTTTAGATCCACCTGACATGATTAAATCTCTAGTTTTATCAAAACCTCCAAAACGTTTAATAAATCCTTTAGCATAGCGAGTATGATCATTTAATTTAAAAAATAAACCTTTACTTTTTAACCATCTGGCAATAATTTCTTCACTGTCAGGTAAATATATACGGCATTCTTCGTTAGAGTAAACTAACCCCGTAACACCCTTTTCAGCAGGTCTTACAAGTTGTGTTTTCCGCTGTTGCCAATCTTTGAATAGAGGATCTTGAGAATTTTCTGAATATTTAATTTTTTGTATGTGATTCGATAGAAGTACAGCAGAGGTTTGTGTAAAAGGTGCAGAAAATGACTTACCAGAGGCAAACTCAATTTCTGCATCATATCCAAAAATATAATTAGAATTTTCATGTCCAGAAGGTACGACAGGACTAAACCGTATTGATTTATCTAAGGATGAAATTTCTCGCGTTGTAACAATAGATTTGCTAGAGTAAACGCTTCCTGGTTCAAAGTCAAAACCGGAATTTTGATAAAATACTCGTACAAAAATATCTCGTTCAAATTTGTTAAAAATGGTATTAATCTGGTTGGCTAAATCTATCGCTTCCTCATGTGATAAGTTAACATAAATTCTCAATTCCTGTATTGATAGAAAAAAATCATATAAAATTGAAATACAATTTTCTAAGTTTTGTAGGAAGTCTTTTTTAGGCAAACAGAACTTATTACTATACCATATGTCTAAACGGCGGTAGTTCCAAAAAATAGCTGCAATATTAATATCATTAGATTCATAAAGGAATAAATTGCAAACTTTTTCATGATCTCGAACTGACCAAAACCCTGAAGATTCTGTATAGATAATCTCCATTTCAGTCATAGAAAGTGAGTTTGTGAATATTCCTATAGCTGTTAGTAAGCTTGCCTTTAGCAAATCTTCAATAGAATTGATAGAAATTGACCTAGCATTTAGATGATTTCGTAGGTATCCTTGATATTGATGTGCTGGTTTACCAAATTGTAGAAATATTTCATGCTCAAATGTATAATTATCTGAAATCAAACAAATATTAGTGTCCGATAAGGGATTTCTGTATATAGAATTTAAGACACGAATAATATGTGGAAATTCCCTAATTTTACCACCATTCACTGTTTCTAATGGAAGACCAAGAAGATGATCATTAAGATTAGCTATGTCTTCAATTCGTTTGGATGAAGGTTTTAAGCAGCAAATTGGAAACTCATCTAACATTTCAGTGACATTTTCTGGAATGTCTTGTTCTGGCAAAAAAATATAATCAGGATTAATTGACTGTAAGGCGTTCTGCAAGAGGATAAGTTTATCAGTATCATCAGGTACTGGAAAAATAGCATTTGAGAAGCCACCCCATAAATGCGTATAAAGCGTGACAGCATTTTTCAAGTCTGTTGTTGTATTCACTAAGTAAACTAAGCGAAGAGGACGTGGCTTTAGTTTCAGTATTGCCTCATTTTGCATATCTTATAAATTCTAACTAAAAACTTTTGATACTTAATGTTACTCGTAATAATACTAGCTTATGTCTTAGTGTAGCCGCCACTTCAGTCGTGCAGCTTGTTATAGCAATGGTCAAGGTAGTGACGAAATCAAAAATCTTTGGAACTAACTAAGCAATAACAAGGATTTTACTCTTGCCTCCTGCCCCCTGCCTCCTGCCTTCCTTAAAAATCATACAGCGATGCCCACTGTAAAAATCAGGCATCGCGGATTTTAGATTTGCGATTTATTATCTCATCTAAAATCTAAAATCCTGAAATCGCTGTTAACGATTTGTAGCAGCAGCTTCCCGCGCAGCAGCAGCTTGATCTGGGTGGATACCCAAACGTGTCAAGTTGATTCTACCTTTATTGTCAATTTCGCGCACTTTGACAATCACTTCATCACCTACTGCCACTTCATCCTCAACTTTACCAACACGATAGTCAGCTAGTTGAGAAATGTGGATCATGCCTTCTTTCCCTGGCAAAAATTCCACAAATGCGCCAATAGGTATAATCCGTGTCACACGACCTATGTAAACATCACCCTCATTGAGTTTACGTGTCATGCTTTGAACAATGTTACGCGCTCTTTTAGCACGGGTTTCATCAACTGCGGAAATGGTGACTATGCCACTATCTTCAATGTCAATTTTTGCACCTGTTTCTTCAGTAATTCCCTTGATTGTTTTACCACCAGGTCCAATCACTAAACCGATCATATCGGGATCAATTTTGATTGTTAATAGACGTGGGGCAAAGGGTGAAGTTTCTTCACGTGGTTGATCAATGGTTTGTAGCATTTTATCCAGGATATGTAGCCTAGCTGCTTTTGCTTGCTCTACTGCCTGTTTGATAACGTCTAAAGACAAACCAGATATTTTCATATCCATTTGTAAAGCAGTGATACCTGTATCAGTACCTGCTACCTTAAAGTCCATATCACCCAAGAAATCTTCGATACCTTGAATATCCGTGAGAACACGAACCTCATCGCCTTCCTTAATTAAACCCATTGCCGCACCACTCACAGGTTTAATAATGGGTACACCGGCATCCATAAGTGCCAGGGTAGAACCACAGACAGAACCCATGGAGGTAGAACCGTTAGAAGATAAAACCTCTGAAACTACACGGATCACATAAGGGAATTGTTCTTTTGGTGGTAAGACCGGTAAAATTGCCCTTTCTGCTAATGCACCATGACCTATTTCTCTTCTTCCTGGCGCACGCATGGGTTTAGTTTCACCCACAGAGAAGGGAGGGAAATTGTAATGATGTAAGTAGCGTTTAGATTGATCTGTTTGCAGATCATCATTGAGATTTTGAGCATCTCCTGGTGTCCCCAAGGTACAAGCAGATAAAACCTGAGTTAGTCCCCGATTAAATAATCCACTACCATGTACACGACGGGGTAAAACGCCAACCTTACAGGAAACGGGGCGGACTTCATCGAGTTTGCGACCATCAACACGAACATTATCTTCAACAATTTGACGGCGCATAAAGTATTTGGTGATATCCTTAAAGGTATTACCAAGAGCTTTACTATCTGCTGTGGCTGCTACACGAATGGGATCTTCTTCGGGTAGAGATTCTATTTCAGCCTTGATTTCATCCTTAACAGCATCTAAAGCTGTATCACGCTCATTTTTCGTTAATTCAAATTGCGCCAAAATCTTTTTAATATCGGCACTAGCGCGATCACGAATGTAGTTTTCTAAAGTTTGATCTACTTCTGGAGGTGCTTCCTTAACGATTGTCAGACCTAATTCTTCAACTAAATCTAACTGCGCTTGAATTAAATCTCTGACAGCTTCATAACCGAAATCAATCGCTTCGATGATATCTCGTTCTGGTAGCTGATTAGCGCCCGCTTCCACCATGATTACACCGTCAGGTGAACCAGCAACGATTAAATCCAAATCTCCGGCTTCAACTTCCGCATAGGTAGGGTTGATAATAAAATCATCACCCACTAAACCTACTCGTACCGCAGCCATTGGTCCATTGAAAGGAATTTGGGCAATTAGAGTAGCAATTGAAGCACCAGTAACAGCTAACACATCTGGCGGTACTTGTTCATCCATAGACAGGGTGAAAGCAATAATTTGCAGATCATCCCGTAACCATGAGGGGAACAGAGGACGCAGAGGACGGTCAATCAAGCGGCTAGTCAGAATTGCCTTTTCAGGTGGGCGACCTTCACGACGCATAATACCACCGGGAATTCTACCCGCTGCATATAGTCTTTCTTCGTAATCTACGGTGAGGGGAAGAAAATCAATACCTTCTCTGGCTTCTGACCTTGTAGCTGTTACTAAAACAGCAGTATCCCCCGATTCTATCAAAACAGACCCACCAGCTTGGGGGGCCAACAATCCAACCTTCAGCCGAATATCCCTACCATCAAAGGATATTGACTTATCAATTTCTGCCATTCAGTTTGTTTTCCTTCTATGCACTCTATTCTCTCTCTGTGGCAATCCTAACATTTATGCACTATGGACTGCTTCTGTTAGATATATTAGTTTCACAGATGAGATTTTGGAGACAGAAAGCAGAATCTGCCGAAGTGGTAAGAATTCGCTATAATTTCTCAATTATTTGTATTATTTGGAGGTGAACTACCTACGGCTAGGCTTGCCATCTGAGGACATACTACTATTAGCTTAAAAATGCTGCAACATTAAAATAACCTCATAATCACACTTATCAGTATCTAGAAAATATGGCAATTCTACATGGTATTTGGCTAAATAACGAAAATAAAAACTGTTTATTTTTATGGGGTGAAACTTGGCGAAATGCTCAGGTAGATATTAAGTCTATTAATTCAGCAATAGATATTCCTTTTCATCCTTTATCTATGACAGGGGCTGAATTAGGCGAGTGGTTAGAAAAAAATAATTTAGGTATTAATAATTGTATTCAAAATACTAAACCTGGAAAAAATAATGTTGGTAGTACAAAAACCCGCAGTATTAAAAATAAAACTGAAAATACCTTACCTATAAAATCACAAATAATTGCTGTAATTACTAACTATATAGAAAAGGATCAAACACTTGCTCCCTTACATTCTGCTAGTTTAGATATAGATAAAACTATAGATAAAACTATAGATAAAAATACAAGACAATATTTACAACCTTGGCAAATAGAAGGTTTTTGTTTAAAACCACAGGATGCTATTAAATTTCTCACCGCTTTACCTTTAAGTTCAAAAGATAGTAAAGATGCTTTATTAGGAGGAGATTTAAGATTTTGGGTACAAATGGCGCGTTGGAGTTTAGACCTCATAGCTCGCTGTAAATTTTTACCTGTTATTGATAATTCAGACAGTGACTTTGTTGCTAAATGGCAGGTACTTTTAGATAGTGCTACAGATACAACTAGATTAGAAAAATTTGCGGCAATCATGCCTTTAATTTGTCGCACTTTCCAAACCGATAGAGAAGATAAAACAGAAGATAAAATAAATTATCTCAAAGTTGATTTTCCCCATAGCTCACAGCAGTTAATATTAGATTTTCTCAACAATATTGTAGATGCTCAAATCCGGGAAATGCTGGGTTATCAATCTCCTGTGGATAACAGATTAATGATGTCGTTACCTTCCGCAGTACAGCAGTGGTTACAGTCATTAAATAGTACATCTAGTGTCATAAATGGCGATGTTAAAGGACTAGAAAGACTAGAATCAGTAATTAAATCTTGGACTAGACCATTACAACATCAATTAACAGGAAAAGCAGCCTTTCGCACTTGTTTTCAACTTAAACCACCCACAACAGAAACAACAAATTGGCAATTAAATTATTTTCTCCAAGCAGTAGATGAACCAGAATTTTTAATAGATGCTACAACTATTTGGAATCATCCCTTAGAAACATTAGTTTATCAAAATCGTACCATTGAACAACCCCAAGAGACATTTTTAAGAGGTTTGGGTTTAGCTTCCCGATTATACCCAATTATCACACCCAGTTTAGAAACAGAATCCCCCGAATTTTGTACTCTCAATCCTATGCAAGCCTATGAATTTATTAAATCTGTAACATGGAAATTAGAAGATAATGGTTTAGGGGTGATTTTACCACCCAGTTTAGCAAATCGTGAAGGTTGGGCGAATCGTTTAGGATTAAAAATAAATGCTGAACCAGTTAAACAACAACAGGGACGTTTAGGTTTACAAAGTCTCTTGAATTTCCAATGGCAATTAGCAATTGGTGGACAAACAATTTCCAAATCAGAATTTGATCAATTAGTGGCTTTAAATAGTCCATTAGTGGAAATTAATGGTGAGTGGGTAGAACTGAGAAACCAAGATATTAAAACCGCTCAAAACTTTTTTGCATCTCGTAAAGAACAAATGTCTTTATCTTTAGAAGATGCTTTGAGAATTAGTACAGGAGATACTCAAGTAATTGAAAAATTACCAGTTGTCAGTTTTGATGCTGCCGGTGCATTACAAGAATTAGTAGCCACTTTAACTAATAATCAAGATATTCAACCTTTACCAACTCCACAAAATTTTTGTGGGCAATTACGACCTTATCAAGAAAGGGGTGCAGCTTGGTTAGCATTTTTAGAAAGATGGGGTTTGGGTGCTTGTTTAGCTGATGATATGGGTTTAGGAAAATCTGTCCAATTTATTGTTTTCTTACTACATCTCCAAGAACAAAACGCCCTAGAACATCCTACATTATTAGTATGTCCTACTTCGGTTTTAGGTAACTGGGAAAGGGAGGTGAAAAAATTTGCTCCTAAACTTAAAGTTTTACAATATCATGGTGATAAACGCCCCAAAGGTAAAACCTTTACTGCTACTATCAATAAATATGATTTAGTGATTACTAGCTATTCCTTGGTACAGCGAGATATTAAGTTATTACAAACCATGAATTGGCAAATGATTGTGTTAGATGAAGCGCAAAACATCAAAAATGCCGACTCTAAACAATCTCAAGCTGTCCGCAAATTAGAAACTACATTTCGAGTGGCTTTAACAGGAACACCTGTAGAAAATAGATTACAGGAATTATGGTCAATTTTAGATTTTCTCAATCCTGGTTATTTGGGTAATAAACAATTTTTTCAAAGACGTTTTGCCATGCCTATTGAAAAGTATGGTGATGCAGATTCATTAGCACAATTACGTTCTTTAGTTCAACCTTTTATTCTCCGGCGTTTAAAAACTGATAAGTCAATTATTCAAGATTTACCAGATAAGCAAGAAATGAATGTTTTTTGTGGTTTGACTGCTGAACAAGGTCAATTATATCAACAGTTGGTAGATGAATCTTTGGTGGCAATTGAATCAGCAGATGGTTTACAACGTCGCGGGTTAATTTTAGGATTATTAGTGAAACTAAAACAAATTTGTAATCACCCAGCGCAATTTTTAAAAGAATCTAGTTTAGGAAAATACAACTCTGGAAAATTACAACGTTTGGAAGAAATGCTGGAGGAAGTTTTAGCAGAAGAAAATCGAGCTTTAATATTTACTCAGTTTGCTGAATGGGGTAAATTACTTAAACCCCATTTAGAAAAGAGATTAGGTAGAGAAGTTTTATTTTTGTATGGTAGCACGACTAAAAACCAAAGAGAGGAAATGATTGATCGTTTTCAAAATGATCCCCAAGCACCACCAATCATGATTTTGTCTTTAAAAGCCGGTGGTGTGGGTTTAAACTTAACTAGGGCAAATAATGTTTTTCATTTTGACAGATGGTGGAATCCTGCGGTAGAGAACCAAGCTACAGATAGGGTATTTAGAATTGGACAAACTAAAAATGTACAAGTTCATAAATTTGTATGTACTGGCACTTTAGAAGAAAAAATTAATGACATGATTGAAAGTAAAAAACAATTAGCTGAACAAGTTGTTGGTGCAGGTGAAGAATGGTTAACAGAATTAAATACAGATCAATTACGTGATTTATTATTACTAGATAGAAATGCAATCATTGATGATGAAAGCGAAGACTAAATAATTTTAGTCATTAGTCATTAGTCATTAGTTATTAGTTATTAGTTATTAGTCATAATTTTTATCCTGACTCCTGACTCCTGACTCCTGACTCCTGACTCCTGACTCCTGACTCCTGACTCCTGACTCCTAAATTCTTCATTCTAATTCTAAATTCTCATGACTCAAGAAACTTTACAAGCAAGCAGAGAATGGTGGTCACAAAGATGGCTAGATTTACTAGATTCATACCGTTTTAAAAAACGCTTAGAACGGGCAAGAAATTATTCTCGACAAGGGAATGTTTTAAGTATTGAATTTAAAGGTGCTAAAGTTTTAGCTAAAGTACAAGGTAGTGAAATAGAACCTTATCAAGTGTCCTTATCACTGGATGCTTTTAGTGATGAAGAATGGGGTTATGTGATTGAAACTCTCTCCCAAAAATCCCTTTTTGCAGCTAAATTATTAGCGGGAGAAATGCCTCAAAATATCGAAGACGTTTTTATCAGTAATGGACTTTCACTATTTCCTTTTAGTTTGGGTGACGTTCACAGTAAATGCTCCTGTCCTGATAAAGCTGTACCTTGTAAACATATCGGAGCGGTATATTATCAATTGGGCGATCGCTTCAGTGAAGATCCCTTTGTTTTATTCCAACTCAGAGGTAGAACAAGAGAGCAAATTATCACCGATTTAAGGCAATTACGTAGTCTTAAAAATCCACCACAGACTAAAACCACCTCTTCGGAAAATCAAACATCAACCCCTGAAGAAAAAGTTAATAAATGTCAAGAATTATTACAATTAAATAAATTTTGGCAATATAACGAGCCACTAGAATCATCCTTAGTGGTAATTTCTCCCAGTGTCGGTGAGACAGTTTTGGATACTTTAGGAACAATTCCCATTGCCAAAGATCAGGATAACGCAGTTACATCATCCACCAGCGATTTGATTATGAACTATTTACAAACCATTTATAAAGATGTAAGTCAAAAGGCATTTTTAGCAGCCATGAAAGTAGGTGAATAAATTACTAGCTGAGTAAGTATCAATTGAACTAAGGTTTAAAGGTTATGCAAACCCATTTACCTCTCAATTTTTACTAAATTTGTGCTTAAATTTAGAGGATAACTGACTCTTTGAAAGTATCATGTTGTCATCACAAATAAACATTGATCAATGTATCACTGTTTATTTAAGTAAGTTGGCATAAAAAAACAGAGGTATGTTACAAAATGTAAAATCGCTAAAAGTCCCTTTACTCTTGCCTTTTGCCTTTTGCCTTTTGCCTTGCCACAACGATAAAATTTAACGCCCACCTACTTATACTTGTTATCTAGTTGATTACTCGTAAATTTGTCTAACATCAGGGATGACAATGTTCACGACTAAAATTACCAAATTCTGAACAGGAGAATATATGGATTTATTTATTGCAATAGTTGTATTAGCACTAATAGGCTACGCTTTTGGATCAGCTAAATTAATTAATCAAGGAAATGTTGCCGTAGTTGAAAGATTAGGTAAGTATCATAAAATACTGGATTCAGGAATACATTTTATTGTTCCTTTAATTGACCAGATTGTAATGGAAGATACAACTAGGGAGCAAGTATTAGATATCAAACCTCAAAATGTGATTACCAAAGACAATATTTACTTAGAAGTTGATGGAGTAGTGTACTGGAAAATTATAGACATTGAAAGAAGCTTTTATGCAATTGATGACTTACAACAAGCACTTTCTAACTTAACTATCACGACTTTACGAGAAATGATAGCTCAAAACAGCCTAGAAGATACCAATATGTCTAGAGCGGAAATGGACAGAACAATTTTATCTCAACTAAATACTATTACAGCAGGATGGGGAGTAGAAATTATTCGTTTGGATATTCAAAGCATTACCCCACCAGAAAGTGTTCGCGCATCAATGCAAGAAGAGCGTGCAGCAGAAATTAAAAAGAGAGCTTTAATATCTGCCGCTGAGGGAGAAAGACAAGCTGCCATTAAAAAAGCAGAAGGAACTAAAACTTCAATGGAAATTATTTCTCAAGTCCTCCGTTCCCATCCAGAAAGTAAAGACATCTTGAGGTATCTTGTCGCCCAAGACTATGTACAAGCTAGTCAGAAACTCAGTGAAAGTAACAATGCCAAAATAGTATTTGTAGATCCAGTAAATTCTACAGATATGTTTCAAGAATTAATTGCGGAATCAGTTAATAAAGATGATGATGGTAAAAATTTGAGTAATGGTAGCAATTAGGGTTTGCTGAGAAAGTCTTTTCGTTCAGGTAGGGAACAGGGAACAGGGAACAGGGGACAGTTTCAGCTATCTATCATCCCCAAATTTTGGGATTTCCAGCCCCCAAAATGCACAGTTTTTCAGGTTTCACCTTCAAAAATCTTGGTTTTACTTGGTTTTATATTTATTCAGCAAACCCCCATACAGTAAAAAACACCCCCCATTTCTGGAGAGTGTCTTGATTTATTTAACTAAGTTTATTAAACCCAGTTTCAGAATTAACCGTTGATAGCAGGAGCGCTCATTGCAACAGGAGCAACTTCACCAGCAGCTAAGTCTAAGGGGAAGTTGTGAGCGTTACGCTCGTGCATTACTTCCATACCTAAGTTAGAGCGGTTGATGATGTCAGCCCATGTACCAACCACACGACCTTGAGAATCAATGATGGATTGGTTGAAGTTGAAACCGTTCAAGTTGAACGCCATTGTGCTTACACCCAACGCT
>RDXV01000151.1 GCA_004292695.1 Nostocales cyanobacterium
TATCAACTATCAACTATCAACTATCAACTATCAACTATCAACTATCAACTACTATAATATCGTTATAATTACGTAAAGCGGTGTGATTTATACAGATGATTGCTATTTATCCTGGTAGTTTTGACCCCATCACTTTGGGGCATCTTGATATTATTCAACGCGGTAGTCGGTTGTTTGAAAAGGTAATAGTGGCTGTTTTACGTAATCCCAATAAAATGCCACTGTTTTCTGTGCAACAAAGACTAGAACAAATTCGTCAGGCTACGGAAAATTTACCTAATGTAGATGTAGATAGTTTTGATGGTCTGACTGTGAATTATGCTCAAATGCGAAATGCACAGGTTTTATTACGCGGTTTACGGGCAGTTTCCGACTTTGAAATTGAGCTACAAATGGCTCACACTAATAAAACTCTTTCTACCCAAATTGAAACAGTTTTTTTAGCCACATCCAACGAGTATAGTTTTTTAAGTAGTAGTGTGGTAAAAGAGATTGCAAAGTTTGGTGGCTCTGTTGATCATCTTGTTCCCCCACATATCGCGCTGGATATACACAAATGTTACAACCAAAACTCTCAAGTCCTGAACCTAACCACAACGGAAACAATGTCCCACCCCAAGAAAGTCTCACAGGACCAGGAGGTGTAGATATTTTGCAGGAACTTAACCGCCTGGAGGATATTGTTCTGGCTGGTTTACAAATTCCCTTTGTGGGGCGCACTGTGATAGATGAAGAGAAGTTGTTAGAACAGCTTGATTTTGTCCGTGTTTCTCTTCCTGATGTGTTACAAGCTGCCGCTGAATTACTCCAACAAAAGGAAGAGATCATGTTGGAGGCGGAGGAATATGGACAACAGGTGGTGGATGCTGCACAAGCTAAAAGGGCGCAAATTTTGGCTGATAACGATATCATTCGTCAAGCTGAACGAGAGGCGGAACAATTACGTCGTCAGGTGCAGCTAGAGTGTGATGCGATGATGCAGGATACTTTGGCGGAAATTGAACGTAAAAAACAGGCTTGTTTACAAGAGTTGGAGGAAATGCGACAAACGGCGATCGCCCAAGCTCAGGAAATTGAAAATGGCGCTGATGAATATGCTGATAATGTCCTGGAAAATATTGAGCAGGATTTACAAGAAATGTTAAGAATTATTTCTAATGGTCGTTTGCAATTACGAGGAGAAATACCTAAACACCGTAATTCATCTAATTTTAAAAAAAGGTAGGTTGGAAAAGCTGAAGTTGAGCGAAATAAGTATTAAAAATACTATATCAATAAACAAAAATAAGCCTTCAATATAGAACCTGAAAGCTTATTTATTCATCATTTGGATGGTGATTTTTTACAAAGTATAGGTGAAATCTTGTACTAACATTCCCGGAACTAAACTAGCACCTAATTGACGACTACTATAAGTTCCTGTTTCGGGGATAATTTCTTGGGAGTTTGTGACAGCGACTAAGTTTTCTTCCCCCCAACAGTTATAAAGACTTTCGTCAAAGCGTAGGTTTTCTATGGGTGCAACTATTTCTCCGTTTTCTACCCAAAAACAAGCATAGCGTGTCATCCCTGTAATTCTGGCAGTTTGGCGATCGCTCCAATTCAAATAATGTAAATTAGAAACATATAACCCAGTATCTAAACTCGGTAAAATATCAGCAAAATCTAAACTACCTGGACATATTTCTGGAGAACGCAAAGTTTCTGAATTATTAGCACCGTTAGCTATTTGATTATATTCCTTAGCAGTGCGAGAATTAACTAGACTATTTACCAAAACACCATTTTCTATTAAAGTTAATTCCTCTGGTGCAACTTCTCCTAAATCATTAAATCTCGGTACTAAACCAGATTTAAAGTTTTCCTTTAAAATAAATTTAGATGAAAGTTGTTTTTCTTGACGAGATAAAGCAACTAAAGGACTATTTCCATGTTGTATGGATGCTTCACTAATAGCACCCCAAGACAGCATACTTAATAATTCTGCTACCGCAGCAGGAGCAAAATAGGTTTGATATTTTCCTCTGGGTAATACATGAGGTTCAAGGGATAATAATGATAATTGTTTTTTACCATCATTAATTTTTTCTAAATAGGCTTTTTCATTCCATTCACTACCAGCAAAACCACATTTTACAGCTTTCCCTGATGGTAAAATTAAGGAGTAATCTAAATTAAAAGAATCGGTAACAAACCAGTGTTTTTGTCCACAGGAATCACCATAACCCCTAATGATCACACCCCCAGCGTAAATACCAGTAAAATCTAAATTTTCAACAGGTTCTAAAATAGAATTAATAACATTTTCTGTTGGTAAAAGTTGACCTAAATTTATTTCTCTACTAACACTATTACCTGTAGGTAAAACTAAATAAGGATCAACCGGTAATAAATGTATTTCTGCTCGTAAATCTTGTAATGCTTGATATGCAGTTTGCCAATCTATATCCCAGTTACCAGTAAAAGGAAATCTACAGAAACTACTGCGCTGATTTTCCATTAAAGTTAGGGTAACTGAACCATCAGCAACTAATCCTGTTTGTCTAACTTTAGCATTATTAAATCGGGTAAATTGACTTCTTTCGCTGTTAAGTCTAACGTTGAAATTTTCACTATCTGCTTTTTTAGCAAGCAGCATTTCTATCAGTTGATTGAAATTGTTTTCTAAGATTGATAATTCTTCAGTTTGCATTTTCATTTTTTAAAATATTCTTGATCAAATTGATGTAGCATGAAGTAGTTATTTTTTTGATTGTGGCATTAATTGGACATCTATCAATAATTAAATGTTTATAATTAACATTTTAAGGACAATTCATGAATTGTCCCTACTGTAATGTTTACCAGAGTTTAGCAGATATTTATTAAATATCAGATCCTAGATTTTTTCAGGATCAATATTTAATTCTCTCAATTTTGCTGCTAAACGTTTTGCTCGTTTGTCTGCTGCTGCTGCTCGTTGAGCTTCCAATTCTGCTCGTTCGTTTGCTGCTGCTGCTCTTTCATCTGCTGCTGTTGCAGTTTCTTCGGGTCTTGGTACTAATTCACCTTGAGGGGTAAAATATCTCAATAAACCCTCATGTACTCCTAAATATAAACCTAATTGTTCACTCCATAAATATCCTTTTTCATTAGGTTCTAAAGGTTGATATTTATTATCAACTAGATGAAATCCTACAAATTCTAAAGTATAAGGATCAAACCAAAAGTAATCAGGTGTTCTAAAAGTATTTTGATAAAGTTCTTTTTTAGTAACTCTATCACTGTTAGCTGTACTGGGTGAGAGAATTTCTATAATTACATTGGGATATTTTCCGTCTTCATCCCACACTACCCAACTTTTGCGAGTTTTACGTTCTGTTCCTAAAACCACAAAAAAATCAGGTCCTCTTAAATTTTCATTTTTTTTCTGGTTAGGACTATAATAAATAGTTAAATTTCCTGCTGCATAGAAATCATTTCTATCTTTCCATAACCATTCTAAGCATTGCAAGAGTAAAATAATTTGTCGTAGATGTAGTTCTGTTTCCACTGGTGGTTCATCGCTATATAAATCACTGGGGGGAAATATGACATCTGGGGAGATGTCTTTTGTTTGTTCTAGGTCTTGTGCAATCATCGTATTGATATAGCATCAAGTAGTTATTGGTTGATTGTAGCATTAATTGGACATTTGGTAGTAATTCAATCTGTATAATTTAAAAACTTTGCAGGTATCATGAATTATCCCTACAAAGTTTTGTGGATATGTTAATTAAATATTAGATCCTATATTTTATCAGGGTCAATATTTAATTCTCTTAATTTTGCTGCTAAACGTTCTGCGGTTTCTTCCGGTGTTGCTACTAACTCACCTTCAGGGGTGAAATACCTTAATAAACCCTCATGCACTCCTAAATATAAACCTAACTGTTCACTCCATAAATATCCTTTTTCATTAGGTTCTAAAGGTTGATATTGACCATTAGTTAAATAAAAACCTGCAAATTCTAAGGTATAAGGATCAAACCAAAAATAATCAGGTGTTCTAAATGTATTTTGATAAAGTTCTTTTTTAGTAACTCTATCAGTATTAGCTGTACTGGGTGAGAGAATTTCTATAATTACATTGGGATACTTCCCATTTTCTTCCCAGACTACCCAACTTTTGCGAGTTTTCTTTTCTGTTCCTAAAACCACAAAAAAATCAGGTCCTCTGAGATTTTCGTTTTTTTTCTGGTGAGGACTATAATAAATAGTCAAATTTCCTGCTGCATAGAAATCATTTCTATCTTTCCATAACCATTCTAAGCATTGCAAAAGTAAAATAATTTGTCGTAGATGCAGTTCGGTTTCCACGGGTGGTTCATCACTATATAAATCACTGGGGGGAAATGTGACATCTGGGGAGATGTCTTTTGTTTGTTCTAGGTCTTGTGCAATCATCATATTGATATAGCATCAAGTAGTTATTGGTTGATTGTAGCATTGATTCAAGAAGATTTAACTTGTGTGTTTCAACAAGTCAAGAACATTCAAAATTTCTGATGTAAGTTCTATAACAGAATCATTATTTCTACTGCGGAAGTGAATGATTACTTTTTAGTGCAATAGATAATTGTCGTAATTTATTACTAACTTCTAAATTAGATGTTTGAGATTGTAAATTGCATTGAGACAAACAAAACTTTGGTAAATGAGATAAAATAATAATATGATAATAATTATTCAAGAGGTGAATCATGGTTCAAACAATAATTAAACCAGTAACCTTGGAGGAGTTTATCGAATGGTATCCAGATACAGGATTACGCTATGAATTACATAATGGAGTAATTGTTAATATGAACCCACCATTAGGAGATCATGAATTAGTTATTGGTTTTTTAGTAGAAGAAATAGTCACCGAATATAAAAGACTTAAACTTCCTTATTCTATTCCTAAAACGGCTTTAATTAAAACTCCTAATGGTACATCAGCTTATGCACCTGATATAGTATTATTAAATAGGAATAATTTAGTGAATGAACCTTTATGGAAAAAAGAATCAACAATTACTCAAGCTGCTTCTGTTCCTTTAGTAATAGAAATTGTTAGTAGTAATTGGCAAACGGATTATTCAACAAAAACGAATGAATATGAATTAATGGGTATTGCTGAATATTGGATTGTTGATTATGCTGCTTTCGGAGGTAGAAGATTTATTGGTAATCCTAAACAACCGACAATTTCAGTTCATTCTTTAATTGATGGAGAATATTTAGTTAATCAATTTAGAGGAGATGATTTAATTATATCTCCACTATTTCCAGAGTTAAAGTTAACTATTGCGGATATTTTAAAAAGAATATTATGATCTGGTATTTTTATATATCCCCAACTTCTGCAATAAGATAATCATTTATTAACATGATGAAAATAAGAAGTCGGGGATTTTATTTCGTCGGATTCTAACCACCACCAAAAACTTCTACATTTGCAAATACACAAACCGGTGAACCATGTCCTACAGAAATAATTTGATTAGGTTCTCCCTTACCACAAAATGGAGTACCGTACATTTGCCAATTTGCATCATTACCAACTTTTATTAAACTGTGCCAAAATTCGGGAGTTGTAGCTCTATAATTAGGATTGCGTAGGGTTTTTGTAAATTTACCATTTTCAATTAACTTCGCATATTCACACCCAAATTGAAATTTATGTCTTCGATCATCAATTGACCAAGAACGGTTAGACTCCATGTAAACGCCATGTTCTATATTTGCTATTAAATCATCAAAATTGCTATCTCCTGGTTCTAAATTTGGCTCTAAATTTAAGTTAGCCATTCTATCAATTGGTGGACGATTCCAAGAAGTAGCACGCGCACAAGCTACCCCCGGTAAACCTGAGCGAGTTTGACTTTCTAAACTACCTAAACCTCGTTGTAAAACGCCATCTTTAATAATATATTCTCTGGTTGCTTTTGCACCAGTATCATCAAAATTATAACTGGCAAATTCACCTTCAACGGTAGGATCAAAAGTGATATTCATTAAAGGTGAACCATATTGTAATTTACCAAAGTCTTCTGGTTTAACAAAACTACCACCTGCGTAATTTCTTTCATCTCCTAAAATGCGGTCAATTTCTAACGGATGTCCCACACTTTCATGAATTTGTAGCATCATTTGATCTGGTGCTAAAACTAAATTAGTGCGAGTATTTGGACATTCTGATGCTGTTAATAATTCTAATCCTTGTTCGGCAATTTGTTGGACTTGATGCCATAAATTATCTTGTCTTAATACTTCCCATCCCCCTTGATAACAATTAGCGTGCATTCCGTTATTACTGCGTTCTTGCACTATTAAGCCATCTTGAGCAATGACACCAAAATGATTACCTAAAGAAATGATTTTTTGATAAACTTCCGAACCGTTACTACTCACAAACCAAGTTTCTTTTTCATTGGTGTTAATATTTGCGGTGGTTTGAACTATTTTATCACTGATTTTTAGTGCGTGACAAATTCTCATTAATAAATCATTTATTTCCCCTGAACTAATAGCTTTTAATGGTTCAAAAAAAGGTGAGTTATATTCACCGACAACTTGAGGACGGGTATTTTCACTAAAGGGATATATCCAATATTTATTAGCTGCAATTGCTTGTTTATAGGCTATTTCTGCGGCGTTTTGTAATGATGATAATGTTAAAGAGTTGGTGGCAGCATAACCTATACTACCATTAACCATGACTTCTATCATTGCTCCCATTGTTAATGATTTACCGTTGCTTTGGGGTAAACCATCTCTCACATAATGGTTTTTTGATGTTTCTTTGACAGCGCGAATTCCGATCCAATCAGCAGGGATGTTAAAATGAGATATGGCGGTTGTTAGTTCTTTCCACATAGATTCAATTAAAAATTAAAAATTGTTTTTTATCTCACGCAGAGGCACAGAGGCGCAGAGAATAGTAGTAATATAACGCACTAATTTTTTAAATTAAGGTGCGTTACATATTTTACTTACCTTAACTTATTCTACAATGCTACAATTTTATAGGTTTAATTACAGGATGCCATAAAGTTCCATCTTTTGTATCAGTTAATGCAATACCTTTTGCTAAAAGTTCATCACGAATGCGATCACTTTCTGCAAAGTTTTTAGCTTTTCTCGCTTCCTGTCTTTTCTGAATTAATTCCTCAATTTCTGCATCACTTAAACCATCAGTTTTTGTTGTTCCTGCTTCTGGTTCGGCGGTTAAGCCTAAAACCTCTGCTAATATATTTAATGTTTGCCATTGTTTTAATAATTCATCGGCGGGAGTTTCTGTTTTTCCTTGATGAACAATAATATTTCCTTCTTTTCTCAGTTCTTTTGCTAATTCAAAAATGACTGCTAAACCACCAGGAAAGTTAAAGTCATCATCTACGGCGTTTGTAAATTTCTCAACTTCACTTTTATCAATGTTGGCGTTATTTATTTCCAGATTTTTCCAACCTAGTTGTTTACCGTGTTGATAGCCAAAAAGTAAACCTTCTTTAATAGTATGCCAGCCATTTGTTGCCGCTAAAATTGCTTCGTCTGTGAAATCAATGGGTTTACGATATTGTGCCATTAACACAAATAATCTTAATGCCATTGGGTCAACTCCCCGATCTAATAAATCGCGGATTGTGGTAAAATTGCCTAATGATTTAGACATTTTTTCACCGTCTACTTTCACCATGCCATTGTGTAACCAATAGTTGGCTAATGGTTTACCGGTGACTGCTTCTGATTGGGCAATTTCGTTTTCATGGTGTGGGAAAATTAAATCAGCGCCACCAGCATGAATATCAATGGTATCACCCAGGCGATCGCGTACCATTGCTGAACATTCTATGTGCCATCCGGGGCGGCCTTTTCCCCAAGGTGACTCCCATGCAGGTTCAGAAGGTTTTGCAGCTTTCCACAGGGCAAAATCAAAGGGATCTTTCTTTTTCTGATATTCTGGATCTTCTACGTTGACTCTTTCGCTTGCACCTGCTTGTAAATCTTCTAATTTTCGTCCTGAAAGTTTGCCATACTGATCAAATTTTCGCACTGCGTAATAAACGTCACCCTGGGAAGGGTAAGCAAAACCTTTTGTTTCTAAATCATGAATTAATCTTTGGATACCATTCATGGTGTGAGTCGCACGGGGGTATTCATCCGCTTCTTTTATCCCCAAACGCCCCATATCCTCAAAATATGCCTGTATGTAGCGTTCTGATACCGCTTCCATTGTGGATTTTTCTTCTCTGGCGCGGTTAAGAATTTTATCATCAATATCCGTGAAATTTTGGATATAGCGCACTTGATAACCGATAAATTGTAAATAGCGTCGGACTACATCCCAAACAATACACGCTCTAGCATGACCCAAATGGCAATAGTCGTAAACCGTCACACCGCAATAATACATTTTCACCTTACCAGGTTCTACGGTTTTAAATTCTTCTTGACGACGGGTGAGAGTATTGTAAATAGATAGGGTCATAATAGAGAAATAGACAATCTAACGATTAGCAATCATAGCGTAATTTGCAAGTAATCAGATAGGCGAATGTAGTGAAAATTAAGTATCATCGCTTTTATAATTGTCAAAATTACCGACTCAACAAAGACAAGTATTAACTTTGCGTTTTGGACTACCAGATGGAAATGAAATGTCCTTAGCAGAAATTGGACAACGCATAGGTGTTAGCCGCGAAAGAGTTAGACAAATAGAAGCGCAAGCTTTAAGTAGTCTCAGAAGACATAAAGAGAGATTACGTAGCCATTTTGCTAGTTAAATAGGTCAGAAAGTCAATATATCCGGGACTTCTACAAGAAATCTCCGATCTAAACATCAAGCACTTGAGTAAAATTAATTGCATACTTTGGTATGACTTACGTAAAAGAACGAAAAAATAAGGTTTTCGGAGGATAGGTTCATCAAAATCTAAACTATACTTTATTTGTTTTTTTGAACCTAATCACGAACAAAAACAAACACATCAAAATACGAACATATCCTTGAGATTAGAAATGCCAAGTACCCAAAATCAAGCTAAGATTCAGAATAGACCGAATCTTTACTTCAAGACAATGACATCAGCAACAAGTACCGAACATCCAACGATGGAAGCAACTAAACAGGGATTACCAGTAACAATTATTACGGGATTTTTAGGAAGTGGTAAAACTACCCTACTCAATCATATTTTAACTAATCAACAAGGTGTAAAAACTGCGGTTTTAGTCAACGAATTTGGCGAAATTGGCATTGATAATGAATTAGTTGTATCCACCGATGATAACATGGTGGAACTTAGTAATGGTTGTATTTGTTGCACCATTAATAATGACTTAATTGACGCAGTTTACCAAGTTTTAGAAAGAGAAGAAAAACTAGATTATCTAGTAGTTGAAACCACAGGATTAGCAGATCCTTTACCAGTAGCGATGACATTTTTAGGATCTGAATTGCGAGATTTAACTAGGTTAGATTCTATTATCACCGTAGTTGATGCAGCGAATTATAGTTTAGATTTATTTAACTCCCAAGCTGCACTTAGTCAAATTACCTATGGTGATGTCATTCTCCTCAATAAAACTGATTTAGTTGATGAACCTACTTTACAAAACTTAGAGAAAAAAATTAATGATGTTAAAGAAGGTTCAAGAATTATCAGAACCAAAAATTCTCAAGTTCCCCTAGCTTTAATTCTCAGTGTGGGTTTATTTGAATCTGATAAATATTTTGATGCAGAAAGAGATAAACATGAACATCACGATCATGATCATCATGATCACGATCATTCTACCTGTGGACATGATCACCATGATCACGATCATTCTACCTGTGGACATGATCACCATGATCATGAACATCACCACCATTCTGATCACTTAGAAAATGATGGTTTTATATCTATTTCTTTCCAAAGTGATAAACCATTTTCTATTCGTAAATTCCAATATTTCCTAGATAACCAACTTCCCACAAATATCTTCCGCGCTAAGGGTATTATGTGGTTTGAAGAAAGTCCCAAACGTCATATTTTCCACCTTTGCGGTAAACGTTTCACAATTGACGATGATGAATGGAAAGGTGAAAAGAAAAATCAGTTAGTTTTAATTGGTCAAAATTTAGATCAAGAAACCTTACTTCAAGAATTAGAAAGTTGTCTTTGTTTACCTTCTTTGAGTAAAGGTAAAGGGTTTGGGAAATAGATAATTAGTCATTAGTCATTAGTTGTTAGTCATTAGTCATTAGTTGTTAGTTATTAGTTGTTAGTTGTTAAAAATTGCCAGAAAAATCGCCAGGGAATAAATTCCCTGTCTAATAGCAAAAGTCGGTTAAAACCGACTAGGAAGAAATTCGTCGTTCTTTTGACTCCTGACTCCTGACTCCTGACTTTCACATTCTTCATTCTAAATTCTAAATTCTAAGATGCGTGTAATTGTTCAACGAGTTAAATCATCTCAAGTAACTGTAGATGGGGAAATTATCGGTAAAATTGGTAAGGGTTTAAATTTACTTGTTGGTATTGCTGAAAATGATACGGAAAATGAAATAAATTGGATGGTCAGAAAATGTTTAGAATTAAGATTATTTCCTGACTTAGAAACTGGTAAACCTTGGCAAAAATCTGTACAAGAAATTGATGGAGAATTATTAGTAATTAGTCAGTTTACCTTATATGGTGATTGTAAAAAAGGTCGTCGTCCATCTTTTGATCAGTCTGCTGCACCAACTTTAGCAGAGGAATTATATAACAGTTTTGTTTACAAGTTAAAAGAAAGTGGTTTAACTGTAGTCTTGTAAATCACAAGCTGACGCTATAACGTTTTTATTCAAAAAGCGATAAATAAAGTAGTTTAATAGTTAAACAAATTAAGATGTATTTAATCATTACCCAAAAACATATTCCAGAATCATCGTTAAATGCCCGTTATATGATGAGAGAATATTAAACTAAAGGTCACAAAACTTAAAATAGATTAATCATGGCAAAAATCCAATTTTCCAGAGGCGTTGACGAAACAGTAGTACCAGATGTACGTTTAACTCGTTCTCGTAGTGGTGATCAAGGTACTGCAACCTTTATTTTTACAAATCCCGATATTTTAGCTGAAGGTAGCAGTGATGAAATTACCGGAATGTATATGATTGATGAAGAGGGAGAAATTATCACCCGTGAAGTTAAAGGTAAATTCGTCAACGGTAAACCAGAAGCACTAGAAGCTACTCACCTGATGAAAACTCCTGAAGAATGGGATCGGTTTATGCGCTTCATGGAACGTTACGCAGAAGAAAATGGTTTAGGATTAAGTAAATCTTAAATTTAGTCATTAGTCATTAGTCATTAGTTATTAGTTATTAGTTATTAGTCATGAGTCATTAGTGCTGAGTTTTGACTTTTGAATTTTGACTTCTCACTTACAGCAGTTTCGACGTAAATGAGGTACAAATTTACATCAAAAAACCTGACACCAAAAGGATTTTTAAGCTGATAGCTGACCGCTGATAGCTGAAAGCTGCTGTAATAGATTTTTACCTCCCTATTAATTATTTTAGAATTATTTTGGGGAGGTCATTAAAATAGTAAATATCACCAGTTTATAGGAGTAATAGTAATGACAGTTGCAACAGCTAAAAAAATGACTTTTGCAGAATTTCTAGAATTTGATGATGGTACAGATAACTTCTATGAATTAGAAAATGGAGAACTAATTGTTATGCCTTCTGAAAGTGAACTAAATCAAAGAATAGCAATGTTTTTAGTTGCCTATTTTTTAAAATTAGGTATTCCCTATTATCGGTTAAGAATGAAAACAGAAATAGCTGTAAATAGTAAAATGGTAGGAGTGAGAGTTCCTGATTTAGTGATATTTTCCGAAGAATTAGCAGAGGAAATGAAAGAAGCTAAACGTTCCCTAATATTAATGGACATGACACCACCATTATTAGTAGTAGAAATAGTCAGTCCTAACCAAGAAAATCGAGATTATCGCTATAAACGTTCAGAATATGCAGCGAGGGGAATTGCTGAATATTGGATAGTTGATCCCATGCAAAAAAAAGTAACAATTTTAGAGTGGGTAGAAGGATTTTATGATGAACATATTTTCACAGATGAAATGACAATATCCTCACCCTTATTTTCCGATATTAAATTAACTGTAAATGACATTTTCCAAGGATAGAAAATCAATAAACTATCAAAAAATTACCTTCCTCCTCTCTGCGTTCTCTGCGCCTCTGCGGTTAATTCACTTTTAAAATTAATCATAGCATTTAAAATTATGAACCATAAATTATCATGATCAAATCACATCCACATCCAGACACCAAAAACATCACCATCAAATGTGCAGTAGTCACCGTCAGCGATACCCGCACACCAGAAACAGATAAAAGCGGAAACATCATCAAAGACTTATTAATATCTGCTGATCATTTAATTGCAGATTATCAAATAATCAAAGATGAACCAGAACAAATTCAAACATATATAGAAAATATTAGTAAAATTCAAAATATAGATGCAATTATTTTAAATGGTGGAACAGGAATAGCACCCAGAGACACTACTTATGACGCGATCGCCAACCTACTAGAAAAAACCTTACCAGGATTTGGGGAAATATTCAGATTTTTAAGTTATCAAGAAATAGGTTCAAGGGCGATCGCCTCGCGTGCAGTTGCGGGAACTTATAAAAATAAACTGATTTTTTCCCTCCCAGGTTCTAGTAACGCAGTCAGTTTAGGAATGGAAAAATTGATATTACCAGAAATAGTTCATCTGGTTAAGCAAATGATAGGTGACAGGTGACAGGTGACAGGTGACAGTGAACAGTGAACAGTGAACAGTAAAAAGTGAACAGTGAACAGTGATAACTGATAACTGGTAACTGATAACTGATAACTGATAACTGATAACTGATAACTGATAACTGATAACTGATAACTGATAACTGATAACTGATAACTGATAACT
>RDXV01000152.1 GCA_004292695.1 Nostocales cyanobacterium
CGAGGATTCCTTGACACTTCGCTGGGTTGTGCCACAAGTGGTCTTACCATCCCTCCATGTCCGTTTCAAGTCTCCCAATGCCCTATGGCGACTATACCTGAATTTTACCATAAAGCCGTCCTAGAAGGACGGGGCTTGTATCCCATTATTTTCGGTCAATCCTAGAAAAGCAACTTACCGCCACAGGAAAAAGTCTTTTAGTGACGGTAAGGAGTAGGAAATGATGACCTAACTAGAAATGACTAATTGTTGCTCTGGTAGTTCAGTATATTCAGATACGATTTTGCGGAACTGCTCACCCTCAATTGTTTCCTGTTCAATTAGCAATTCCACTAACCGATCTACGGTGTAGCGATTTTCTCTAATGATCTGGCGAGCTTCTAAGTAAGAACTTACCGCAATTTCTCTCACCTTGCGGTCAATTTTCACGGACATTTCTTCTGAATATTCAGACCTATTCATCCAGTCTCTACCTAAATAAGCATCATTATTTTCCTCTAAAGCCACTAAACCTAAATCTGACATCCCATACATAGTCACCATTTTTCTAGCTAAATTGGTCACCATTTTTAAGTCTGAACTCGCGCCTCCAGTAGCTTCCGCTTCTCCAAAAACTTCTACCTCTGCGGCTTTTCCACCTAACACCATCGTGATCCGGTCTTTCATCCAAGCGCGGGTATACAGTCCGCTATCAATCATTTCCTCATTATAAACCTGCTGGGAAAAGCCACCAATGCCACCAGAACGAGGAATAATGGTCACTTTGTTTAAAGGATCAGAATGGGGTAGCAAAGTGGCTAACAGGGCATGGCCAACTTCATGATAAGCAATCAGGCGTTTCTTTTTGCTGTCCATTAAGGGGTTGAGAGTCATACCAATAGTCAACCGATCAATGGCATCTTCTATTTCTAATTGGGTTATTGCTTCTTTGCGACGACGGGCAGTAAGTATTGCCGCTTCGTTAAGCAAATTTGCTAAGTCCGCACCTGAAAAACCAGGAGTACGTCTCGCCACAGCTTCTAAAGAAACGCTTGGATCAATTTTCTTATTGCGAGCGTGGACTTGCAGAATAGATAACCGCCCTTTGCGATCTGGAACATCTACAATTACTTGTCTATCAAAACGCCCAGGACGTAATAAAGCCGCATCTAACACATCAGGACGGTTAGTAGCAGCAATGATAATAATGCCGGTGTTGCCCTCAAAACCATCCATTTCTGTTAATAGCTGGTTTAAGGTTTGCTCTCTTTCATCGTTACCTCCACCAATACCTACTCCCCTTTGTCTTCCTACTGCGTCTATTTCATCAATGAAGATGATACAAGGGGCGTTATCTTTGGCTTTTTTAAATAAGTCACGCACACGGGAAGCACCCACACCCACAAACATTTCTACAAATTCTGAACCGGAAATACTAAAGAATGGTACGCCCGCTTCCCCAGAAATTGCCTTTGCTAGTAGGGTTTTACCAGTTCCCGGAGATCCTACTAATAATACACCTTTGGGAATTTTTGCCCCTACCGCTGTGAATTTTTCTGGTTGTTTTAAAAAGGTGACTACTTCTTGTAGTTCTTCCTTGGCTTCTTCAATACCAGCAACATCATCAAATTTGACTCCGGTTTTTGCTTCCATCTGAAACCGAGCGCGAGATTTACCAAAGTTCATAGCTTGGTTGGAAGCGTTAGCAGAACGCCGCAGCAATAACAGCATTAAAGCCACTAATGGTAATATCCACACTAGGTTAAGTAATATTCCCATGGCCACTCTACTGTCAGCGGAGGAAACTTGACCAAATTCTACATTTTTTTGTTTGAGTTTGTTGATCAGTTCAGAGTTTTGATTTAATAGTTTGACTACTATAGGTTTTTCCTCTGGCTTTTGATCTACTAAATATACCTTGGCTATTTGTTCGGTATCATCAATTTCTACTTTTCTGACTTCTCCTTGCTCGGTTTTTTGCAGCAGTTGTCCATAGGACAAGGTTTTAGCTTCTGGTTTTTGTGCTAAAACTGGGCTACTTGTCATAATTCCGGGGAACATGATCATACTAGCTGCTAAAGCCCCAAGCCAAGAAACTCTTTTGCGGGAATGTTGTTTTTTCAATGCTTTTTTAGCCAAATTTGTCATAATATTTACCCTTTTGATTTTGGCATAAGTGGAATTTTGCCTTTATGCCTATTTTTCTAGCAGAAATAGCAATAACTGGACGTTACAGGAGTTCAAGTCTTTCACTGTCAGCATTGAGGAGGAATATTCATCATTCCTCTTGGATACAATTTTGACTTCTTACTTGATTTGTCTCCTTATTACTTTTATAGCTAATATCTTGGCTTCAATCTTATTATCTCCTTTTCCATATCATCTTTTGTGTTGTTTTCTTTTTTATATTCTGCTTGATTAAGTTTGACATATAACAAAACTTAACGCTATTATATCCATAGTCATAATGACTTCGTTTTTTAACAAATTATAATTTTTAGGTGGAGTATGGTAAAAATTGTTGGTATCGGTGGTAGTTTAAGACCCGGATCTTACACCCAACTAGCGTTAAAAATAGCAGCACAGAGAGTAGAGGCCTTGGGTGCAGAGGTAGAAATTTTGGATGTGCGGGAAATGCAGTTACCTTTCTGTACAGGTGCGAAAGAATATCCAGAATATCCCGATGTGCAAAAATTGCGTGATACTGTGGCTAATGCTGATGGTTTGATTTTAGCAACACCTGAATATCATGGCTGTGTGAGTGGTGTGATTAAGAATACGTTAGACTTAATGAGTTTTGATCAACTTTCTGGCAAGGTAACAGGATTGATTAGTATTTTAGGTGGTCAATCTAATAGTAATGCTCTCAATGACCTGAGAATCATCATGAGATGGGTGCATGGTTGGGTAATTCCCGAACAGATAGCTATAGGACAAGCTTACAGTGCTTTTACTGCTGAAGGTAAGTTAGTGGATGAGAAGTTATCGCAACGGTTGGATCAGTTTGCTCAAAGTTTGGTAGATAATACGCGGAAATTGCGCTCTGTAAATTAGAAATAGGAATAGGGGAGGATATAACAGGTTATTCTCCCTGATCAATAAATAAGGAAACCTGCAAATGGTACAAACATCGGCTCAAATTATCACCCTAGAAGAATTTCTACAACTGCCAGAAACAGAACCTGCAAGCGAATATATTGATGGAAGAATTATTCAAAAACCAATGCCACAAGGAGAACATAGTGTAATTCAAACTGAGTTATCACCTGCAATTAATTTAATATTAAAACCTCAAAAGATTGCCAGGGCTTTTTCAGAATTGCGTTGTACTTTTGGTGGACGTTCAACTGTACCTGATATTTCTGTCTTTTGTTGGGATAGAATTCCCCGTCAGGAAAATGGCAGAGTTGCCAATGTTTTTACAATTGCTCCTGATTGGACTATTGAAATTCTCTCACCTGATCAAAGCCAAACTAAAGTTATTAAAAATATTTTACACTGTCTCAATCATGGAACTCAGATCGGCTGGTTGATTGACCCAGAAGAACAGTCTATATTTGTTTATTTTCCAGATCAACCAACGGCATTTTATGATCAACCAAATGCACGTTTACCAGTACCAGAATTTGCGAAAGATTTTCATCTTACGGTACAAGAGTTGTTTGATTGGTTATTGGAACGAGTAGAGGATTTTTGTAAATAATAAAATTAGCGATCGCCTACACAGCACTCATAAATCTTACTGTAGGTCTATCTGCACTGGTTGGTAAGCGGAAACAACTCATTGGTAATGTGACAACTGCTACGGTATTTCCTGTCATATCGAAAAATTCAACGCTATATCCGGTTTCTAAACCTTGACCATTATGTTGTTCAACTACTGTTCCAATGTCTCCAGCATATAAACCTTCTTCGGGAAGATCACGTAATAAAATTACATCGGAGTAAAGAGAGAAATTCATTGTAACCTCCAAATATTGCTATATTAAGTCTCCTCAACTTTCAATTTTTCATATTCAGTAATAATGCTTCTGATTTCATCACCTAAAATATCAGCTTGTTCAGATTTTGCATAAATAGTTAGGAGAATAATTCCTGTTGCAGTTTTGACGTAATAAATTAGACGGTAGCCGCCACTTTTACCTTTTTGAATATCGCTATTTCTAACTCTTAGCTTAAAAACATCATATCCAATTCCAGGTATTTTATCTCCTGGTAAATCACCCCTTTCCAGTTGTTCTATTACAGGCTGTATATCATTACGAATACTCCTGTATTTTTTAGCAAGATTACGTATATTTTTGTTAAAAACTGTAGAGGCTTGAACTTGAATTAATGGTTGTTCAGACATTATCAAGTCCTTCCCAAATTTGAGATACAGGAACAGTTTGTCCTGTCATGGCTTCATGCCAAGATTGACGGAAATCTTCTAAAAGTGCTTCTTTTATTGGCTCATCTTCATTTATTTCTGTTGTGTCGGGAATTAAAACAATTACTTCAACACGACTATTTTTATCTGTAATTAAGGGACTATCTAATGTAAGTTGTCCCTGTTCATTTATGGTTGCCATTACTTTAATTGCTTTCATTGTTTCAATTATTTAGGTATGATGAGGTTACATTTATGTTGGGATGAATAATAAAAATGATTGATATATTTAACTTTAATTTTAAATGTTGGGTTTCCTTGCGTCAATCAAACTTACAAGATTAGCGATCATACTAAGGACTTTGCAAAATATGTGATCGCTCTTGTATGTTGCTAGTCGTATTCATCCACACCTCCATCCCAATCTAAGTCAACAAAACCAAAATCAACATCATGTGAAGTATTCAAAATTTCGACATCTACAATTGAAAAGTCCTCAAAATTTTCTATGTCACTAATATCTAAAGTGATCAATACATCAATATCAACAGTGACTTCGCTCGTTTTTTTCCCACCTCCTATGGGTATATCTTCTTTATCAATACTATCCCAGACAGAAAAGTAGAAATTGCCTTCTACTTCATATTTGACGCGAATACTTGCTTCTGTTACTATATAGCTATCGTCTACTTCAATAGGACGAAAATAAATTTCAGAGTCATCAATAACTAGAAATTCAAAATTTTTGTATACTATTTCCGTAATTTCGGATTCATAGGGGTACGATGCTTCCGCTTCAAGAGTAAAATCCATATTCCATGACTGGTAATCAAGAGCTTTTTCTACTGCCTCCCATAAAAACAGATTGTTTTTTTTAACTTGTTCTGATAAAAGAAAGCATACCTCGTATGCATTAGTTTGTAGTTGAAATAATGACAATGTTGTATTGAGATCCTCCAGAGCAACTAGCCTTTCAGATTTATCACAGTAATCTTTCCAACCCTTATCAGTTGTGATGACTAAAACTTTTGTGTTTTTCTTGTTAGCCCAGGCATCTATTGTGAGTAATGCAATTGCATCGGGAAACTCATTCTTTTTCTTACCTGTCTCTTCAAAAGGAGGCATAACGTCAAAATATCTGTCAATAAGATTTTGAACATCAATTAATTTGCCAGCTTCAATGACTTCTGCGTTGGTTTCATTAATAAATGCCTGAAGTCTTATTTTAGATATTGAATCTGCTGAATTATTACCAATCAGCAACAGTTTTACCTCATTTAATGTCTTTTCATCTACTAGCCAGGGAATTCTGATTTGATTTAATGCGTTTTCTAATTCCGTTACAGAATTAGTAGTCTTTTTCTTCAGATGATTCATTACCTCCTTGTAAACAATATCTGAGATAATTAACTTTGTTGAGCCATAACGAAACTGTTTCAGATGTTTGAGCAAACCTGATTCAAAATTCAAATTATTTCTGTCAAAAATAGATGTATCAAGTGTAATTGCACCAAATACACCTTCTTCTACCCCTTTCTTAATATTTTCCATTGACATATACTAATTAATTTTCACTTTTATATATTCCTTCATATCTTCCAGTGGTTCATCAAAATCATCAGGTAGTGGTAGAACAAACATTCCCTTCATTGTCCCTGCAACACGACGTTTTTTTGTTGATTCTGCTTGAGTAGAGTTTTTACTGTGCTTATCTATTAAAAATTCAATGTAATGAAGTACCTCTGTTTGCAGAGACTCTGGAAGTTCTTCTAATTTTTCTAAAATGATAGGTTCTATCATTGTTTTTTCCTCAACCTAATATCTGTATTGTAACCAATCTCAGATAAAAATTAAAGGTTGAAATAAAAAGTGACAGACAAAAATAAATCTTTCACCTGTCACCTTTCAACTGTCACCTGTCACCTAATTAATGATGATGATGGTGATGATGTATCGCTAACTGTACATTAATTTCCTGAACTTCTGCTTCCATTAATTCTTGAATATGCACATTTGCCCATTCTGCTACCATATCTAAAAATCTTGAATCATCATTTACACAAGCCATTTGTAAATAATCTACACCAGAATATTGTTTCTCTAAATCATGAATAATGTGATGTACGTCTAACAAAGTTTCATGATTTTCTGTAGCAAAACCAATGGGCATAAACATGATCACTTTTGCACCCAATTGAATGAGATTTTTTGCAGCTTGGGTAGCATTGGGTTGAGTCCATTCAATCATCGGTGTGTCATGGTTTAACCAACCTACAGAAATTAATGGATAACGATAAATTAATTTCTCTCTCACTAATTCATAAAGTGCCTGACTTTCATCAATTCCCGATGTAAAACCTTTGGCTTTATGGGGACAACCATGATTCATTAATACAATACCAATTTGTGATGGTAAATAAGCATCTGCCAAATCTGTATTAATTTTTTCTTCTACCAATTGTGCCATTAAATTGATATATTCTGGACGATTATAAAAGGAAGGAATATAACGCATTCCCTTTACCCAATGTTGATCACCATCTGTCAATTCTGATAAGGCATTATTAACTTGTTCAATAGCAATACCACTGGTAAAAATAGAATCTACTACTAACAACGGATAAATAAGGATTTTTTCAAACCCTTGATCTTTGATTTCTGCTAATACTTGGTTTGGTAAGAAAGGAGCGCAGAAGTTAAATGCTTTAAAAACTTGAACGTTACTACCCCATTTATGTTGTAATTCGTGTTCAATTCCTGCTCTTTGTCTTTCAAAAATGGCATTATGGGGCGAGATAAAATCATGGTGGGTATGTCCCCATTCATGACGATCAAATATTGCTAAAATTTTCGCAAATGTAGGATAGATCCACGTTGGTACAGGTGCAAATTTCGCTGTTAATAAATTTAAAGCCTGTTCATTATAATTTGCAAAGTCTTCATAGCTTTCAACTTCACCATAACCCATCAGCAGTACAGCTATGCGATCATGGCCTGGTAGATGATCATGAGTATGTTGTAGTTTTTCTGGAGTTGCAACCACGATAATTTCCTCAATCTAACCAATATGGGGAATATCTGAATTATTCCCTGTACTGGTTTATTATTATCCCTACCTGGGGGATAGGATAGAATTGCACACAAAAATATACATCAGCAGTCAGTTATCAGCGGTCAGCTATCAGTAGTCGGGTGTTAAATTTAATGGTATTTAATGGGTATTTGATAAAAATAATGAACATCTTAGTTTGCCCAGGTATCAACAAAATAGAATTAACCAATAGATTTGTACAGGAATTGTCAAATTTACCGGGAACAACAGATAATAATGAGTTAAGAAATATACTGGTTTTTCCCCAAGAAGGTATTTTAAATTTGTCAGCATGGCATATTTTACGGTTTCTTGGCGATCGCTTAGGTAATAAACTAGAATCCCCCATTGTATTTATCAGCTTTAGTGCTGGTGTTGTCGGGGCGATCGCCGCTGCTAAAATATGGCAAATTCGAGGAGGAAACGTTAAAGCCTTCATTGCCATAGATGGTTGGGGAGTACCATTAATTGGTAATTTTCCCATTCACCGCCTTAGCCACGATTATTTTACTCATTGGACTTCTGTTATTTTAGGTATGGGGGAGGATAATTTTTATGCAAACCCACCAGTTGAGCATTTATCAATGTGGCGATCGCCCCAAAAAGTACAAGGATATTGGGTAAACCAATTAACCGAGTTTTCCCAGCCTCAAATATCCCTTAACGCCTGTGAATTTCTAAACTTGATCCTAAAACGCTATAAATAAAGGACTAGGGGCTAGGTACGTACTAAATTAATGGGGAAAATATTGTTGCAATTACCCATTACCAATTACCAATTAACCATTACCCATTACCCATTACCAACTACTAATGTTTCCCACTGAACCGACAGCAATTAATAGCGGCTTTGGCGCACTGCTAAAAAACCGTAACTTTATGCTCCTGTGGATCGGGCAACTGATATCCCAACTAGCAGACAAAATTTTATTGATTTTAATGATTGATTTGCTAGAAAAAAAATATCTACCAGCCAGTTTATCAGAAGGCACAGGACGATTTTACTTATACATGGCATTTACCTTACCAGCCATTTTTTTTGGCTCTGCTGGAGGTGTCATTGTGGACAGAATGCCCAAAAAAGTGATTATGGTAGGTTCTGATTTTATCCGGGGACTATTAACACTGAGTATTGCATTTCTACCAAGGCAATTAGGAATACTACTAGCCATGAATTTTGGTATTTCCACTGTCACACAGTTTTTTGCCCCAGCAGAACAAGCAACTATACCCTTAATGGTCAAACGAGAGAATTTAATGGCTGCCAACGCCCTATTTAGTAGTACCATGATGGGAGCATTAATTATAGGTTATGCAGTAGGAACACCGATTTTAGACTGGGCAGAAAATTTTAACTTTGACTTTGGCAAAGAATTTTTAGTAGGTGGTTTTTATCTACTTTCAGCCATCATTATGATGCCAATTAAATTTAAAGAACATAGACAAACATCCGTAGTTAACCCTATTCAAGAATTTATTCAAGGTTGGCAATATTTAAAACAAAACCGCCTAGTTTGGAACGCAATGATACAAATAGTAGTTTTATATTGTGTGTTTGCTTCTCTCTTAGAATTGGCAATTAGATTAGCAGCAAGATTAAATTTAGAACAAACAGACTTTAGCTTTTTCGTCGCCTCTGCTGGTGTAGGTATGGTGTTGGGTGCAGGAATTATCGGACATTTTAGTAAACAATTACATCGTAAACCTTTGCCATTTATTGGTTTTATGTTTATGGCTTTGGCATTGGGAATGTTTATTATTACCCATAATCTATTTTTAGTGCTTGGACTTTGCGTTTTCTTAGGTTTGGGTGCAGCCTTAATTAACGTACCCATGCAAACCTTAATCCAACAACATACACCCCCAGCCATGCACGGTAAAGTGTTTGGTTTCCAAAATCATGCCATTAACATTGCCCTTTCTGCACCCTTATTAATTACAAATAAATTAGTTAACTCCTTTGGTTTATCTGTAGTTCTTTTTGGTATGAGTATTACTGTCGGAGTAATTGGTTTTTGGACTTGGCAAAATACTCGTAAAGTTTTACAAGATATGATTTAAAAATCATGTAATGGGCATTGGGCATTGGGCATTGGTAAAAATCTTTTCTCCCCTGCTCCCTGCTCCCTGCCCCCTGCTTCTTCTGACTCCTGACTCACGAGGGCAACCACAGGGTATTGGGCAACCACAGGGTATTGGGCAACCACAGGGGGTTGCCCCTACGAATAAAATATGCTGTATTATTGATTTTTTAAAATAGCCTTAGCTGTGTTAATATGATTAACAATAGAATCAGCAGATGTATGTAAAGTTGCTTTTTCTGTATCATTGAGATTTACTTCCAAAATCTTCTCAATTCCCGCAGATCCTAAACGGCAGGGAACACCAAGAAAAACATCATTTAAACCATATTCACCTTGTAAATAAGCTGCAACTGGTAAAATTCGGGATTGATTTAATAAAATTGATTCTATCATCAAAGATGTAGCAGAAGCAGGAGCAAAAAACGCGCCGCCAGTGTGCATTAACTCCACAATTTCCGCGCCACCTTTACGGGTTCTTTCTACTAACTTCTCTATAGTTTCTGCATCTAATAATTCTGTAATCGGAATACCATTAACTGTTGCAGAACTGGCTAAAGGCAACATCAAATCACCATGACTACCTAACACCATTGCTTTTACATCTGCGGGTAAAACTCCTAACTCCAAAGCAATAAAAGTTTCAAATCTAGCTGAATCTAAAACCCCCGCCATTCCCATAACTTTATGTTTAGGTAAACCTGTATTTTCCCAAGTTAAATAAGTCATCACTTCTAAAGGGTTAGTAACAACAATAAAAATGGCATCAGGAGAATAAAAAATCGCATTTTTAGCCGCTTCCACCACAATTTTAGAATTAACTTTGAGTAAGTCATCTCTTGTCATTCCTGGTTTACGAGGAAACCCAGCAGTAATCACAACAAGATCAGAATTAGCAGTCTCTGCGTAATTATTTGTACCCTTAATATTTCGATTATGTAACTCTAAACCCCTAGCTTCTAACAAATCTAAAGCTAATCCTTGGGGCATCCCTTCAATAATATCTAACAATATTACATCAGCTAAATTTTTTTCTATAATTCTTTGAGCTAAGGTACTACCAACTCTACCCGCACCAATAACAGTTACACGGGGAGACTTATAAGAAATTGGTAAAAAAGACATGATTCAGTTATCAGTTGAAGAAGGGAATAGGGAATAGGGAATAGGGAATAGGGAATGGGGAATAGGGAATAGGTGAACTCTTTACTGTCACCGTTCGGCTGACGCTCACGGCGAAGCCTGTCACCTGTCACCTGTCACCTGTCACCTGTCCCCTCGCTACTACAAAAATAGCTATGAAACTGTTAATTAAACTCTTCCAATTGTTCTAACTTTAACCAAATGTTGGGGGTTGGTACTTTACCAAACTTGACTAAAGCATAATCCCCTTTAATATCTACTATTTCCCCTTGACTTTCAAATAAGTAAGCAGGAAAACGGGTATCACTAGCTTTAGCCTCTACACTATTTTCCAATTTTTCGCGGACAGCGCGAACCATAGTTCCTTTTTTTACTGGCATGAATTACCCTCACATTTGACAAATGCTGTTATAGCAGGAGTCAGGAGTCAGAAGTCAGAAGTCAGAAGTAAACCCCTTTTTTAGTAAGAGTTTTAGAATTAATTGATCTCCTAACTACTCTACTACTCTGTCTACGGCTATATTGCTAATTTTAACTTGTATGAAGGTGCAGCTAGACTAAAAAATATCAATAATTTGGGGACAGGTGACAGGCTTCGCCGTGAGCGTCAGCCGAACGGTGACAGTAAAAAGTTTACCTATTCCCTATTCCCTATTCCCTATTCCCTATTCCCTGTAACTTTGACAATGATCACAAAAATGACTAGAACGCCCACCTAACTTAATTCTTTGAATCACATTACCACAGACTTTACAAGGTTCACCAGCACGATTATACACCCAAGCCTCTCCACCATAGTTACCATTTACACCTTTAACATTGAGGAAATTACTAAAAGTTGTCCCCCCAGCCGCAATACTAGCGGATAATACATCAATAATTGCAGTTCTTAAAGGTTCTATTTGTTTTTTCTGTAAATCTGCACTTGTAGTAGTTGGTAAAATACCACTTTTAAATAAAGCCTCATCAGCATAAATATTACCTAACCCCGCTACCACTGATTGATCTAACAAAGCGGTTTTAATAGGACGACGGGACTTTTGCAGTTTATTAGCTAAATACTCAACGGTAAACTCTGGGGAAAAAGGATCTAGTGCCAGTTTTGCTAAACCTGTAATAACGCTTTCTACAGGTACACCAGGAGGAACATACCACATTTGCCCAAAGGTGCGTTGATCCACAAACCGTAATTCCTGCTGTTCACCAAAAAATAATCTTACCCTGGTGTGTTTGTGTACAGGTTCATCTCGGCTTAACCATAATAATTGTCCTGTCATTCGCAGATGTACACCCAACCAGGAAGAAGAGGAAAGTTCAGCTAAGAGATATTTACCGCGACGATGCCAGGATACAATAGAGCTATTTTTAGTTTTTTCTATAAATTCTTCTACAGAAAAAGGGTAGGCGATGGTGCGTTGTAGCAACACATCTCCTCCCGTGATATTTTGATTCAGGGTTAGTTGAGTTAAACCCCGTCGTACTGTTTCAACTTCAGGCAATTCAGGCATTTGTAGAATATTGAGTTCTGGGTAAAGTTAAGGATATGGAATTAGCATTTAACAGTTTACTGCTTTTCTATGTCCTTAATACCCAGAAATCAGCATTGTAGGAATGCTTACTTAGCTTTAGCTTTGGGTGCTTCCACTTCTACTAATTCATCTAACGCGAAGTTGTTTGTGTTGATGTTAGAGTAATTGACTTTATCGAAACGGACAATTACTGGGTATTTGATACCGCTTTTGTCAACAGTAGCAACTGTACCTACTTCTTGAAACCAGTAGGACTCAGGGCGGAGAATACGAACTTTAGAACCACGTTGAACCATGATAATTTCCCTTTGAACGTTCAATTAACAATAAATTAGGGCATTTGACTTCAGTCTAAAACTTTTTCAGTCATGGTCAAGAATCTGAATAAAATCTTAACGGCTTTTATAGGAAGAGGGGGTGATGGGGTGATGGGGTGATGGGGAGGTGGGGAGGTGGGGTGATGGGGAAGTGGGGAGGTGGGGAGGTGGGGTGATCGGGAGAAATGTTTGCTTGTTGACTCCTGAACTCCTGAACTCCTCGATCTCCTGACTCCTTGATCTCCTTGATCTCCTGACTCCTGACTCCTGACTCCTGACTCCTGACTCCTGACTCCTGACTCCTGACTCCTGAATTCT
>RDXV01000322.1 GCA_004292695.1 Nostocales cyanobacterium
TTAGACAAAATTAAATTCACTCGTTGAGAGAGGGAACAGGGAACAGGGAACAGGGAACAGAAAAATCAGTTGTGTAATTAATTCTGTCTCATTACTTATATAATAATTATAGGTTTTAATTTTTACATTCTAACAAACTGTTGGATTTCCGGATCTCAAACAGATTGATAAGTTATATTATGATGTTAATAACGATACTTTTTATCTATATTCAGACTGGTAGCAGATCATAAATAATAAATCATATAAAACTTTGCAAACACCCCGAAAAAGATATACCCAAAGAGATATAATATATATTCTGTGGTTAAAAGACAAAAAAGGTTTGGCAGTTAACCAAACCTCAATATAAATCCAGTGCATAACAACATCCCAAACTAATGTAACTTGCCTGGTTATCTCGCTGCATCTTCCTAAAGGATGTATGCAAATATTCAAAAAGCTGATAATAGATGGAGAGGTGACAGGTGACAGGTGACAGTTGACAGGTGACAGTTGACAGTTGACAGTTGACAGTTGACAGTTGACAGTTGACAGTTGACAGTTGACAGTTGACAGTGAACAGTGAACAGTGATAACTGATAACTGATAACTGATAACTGATAACTGATAACTGATAACTGATAACTGATAACTGGTGACAGGTGACAGGTGACAGTTAAAAGTTTTTACCAATTACCAATTACCAATTACCAATTACCAATTACCAATTACCAATTACCAATTACTAAGCTGATTTTAAAGCAAAAATCTGCTCAATAATATCTTCGACAACCTTATCAGGAGTAGAAGCACCAGATGTCACACCGACAACAATGTCCCCTAATGGTAGCCAGTCTTCTGAAATTACTAATTCTCCATTTAATTGGCGATGTTGAATAGCGTTACGGGATAAAATTCTGTCTACACTATCAATGTGATAGGAAGGAATATTCCGATCAAAAGCAATTTGTTGTAACTGAGTAGTGTTAGAAGAATTAAAACCACCAATTACTACCATAAAATCTAACTTTTCTTCTACTAATTCTAACATTGCATCTTGGCGTTCTTGGGTGGCATCGCAGATGGTGTTAAAACTTTGGAAATGTTGGTTTAATTCAATGGGTCCATATTTCTGTAACATGGTTTTTTCAAAGAGTTTACCGATTTTTTCGGTGTCATCTTTGAGCATGGTTGTTTGGTTAGCAATACCAACTTTTTCTAAATCTTTGTCAGGATCAAAACCCGCAGAGTAAGCTTTAGCAAACTTAGTTAAAAATTCCTCACGGTTGCCGCCATGCAAAATATAATTAGTCACATATTCGGCTTCTTGTAAATTCAAAACAATTAAATATTTACCAGCGAAAGAACTGGTGGCAACGGTTTCTTCATGTTTGTATTTACCGTGAATAATGGAAGTGTATTCACCTTTTTTATGTTTTTCGACTGTGTTCCAAACTTTGGAAACCCAAGGACAAGTTGTATCAACTATTTGACAACCTTTGTCATGTAAAGTTTGCATTTCTTGAACACTTGCACCAAAGGCAGGAAGAATAACTACATCACCTTGTTCAACAACGGAAAAGTCTTTGATATTGTTTGCTACAGGAATAAATTTAACATCCATTTCCTGCATTCTTTGATTTACGGAGGGGTTGTGAATAATTTCGTTAGTGATCCAGATGGTTTCTGTGGGGAAGTGTTTCCGGGTTTCATAGGCCATGGCCACTGCACGTTCTACACCCCAACAAAATCCAAATGCTTGGGCGAGTCGGATGGTAATATTGCCTTTAGTGAAGTTGTAGTTGTGATCCCGTATTTGCTGGATTAAGCTACTCTGATATTCTGATTGTAACTGGGTGGCCACCTCAGCTTTATGTCCAAATCCTTTCCGGTTGTAATTTTCTGAATGCTGTAGGTTACGTTTAAAAGCTTTGGTATCCATTAGGTTTCGACTGCTAAATTCTCTTTCTCTTATTTTCTCTTGTCAAGACTATATTAAGGCAGAAAATTAAAAAATTTGGGAATGGGTAATGGGTAATGGGTAATTGGTAATTGGTAAAAATCTTTTCTTCCCCTGCCTCCCCTGCTCCCCCTGCTTCCCCTGCCTCCCCCTGCTTCCCCTGCCTCCCCCTGCCTCCCCTGCTCCCCCTGCCTCCCCCGGCCTCCCCTGCCTCCCCTGCTCCCCCTGCCTCCCCTGCTCCCCC
>RDXV01000153.1 GCA_004292695.1 Nostocales cyanobacterium
CCTGCTCCCCCTGCCTCCCCCCTATTCCACTAACTGATTTTCCTGCCGTAGATAGGATTGAATAAAGGCATCTAAGTCACCATCCATAACATCACCGATGGCGGTTGTTTCTGTGTTTGTACGTAAGTCTTTCACCATTTGGTAGGGGTGAAATACGTAGTTACGGATTTGATTTCCCCAGGATGCTTCTACCATGTCACCGCGAATTTCGGCGATTTCTTGGGCGCGTTGTTCTCTGGCAATGACTAATAATTTGGCTTTGAGACGGGCTAGGGCTTTTTCTTTGTTTTGTAGTTGGGAACGTTCTTCTGTACAACGTACCGCTATACCAGTAGGAAGGTGAACTACTCTGACTGCTGTTTCTACTTTGTTAACGTTTTGCCCACCTTTACCACCGGAACGAGTGGTGGTGATTTCTAGGTCTTTTTCGGGAATTTCTAGTTTTACGGTACTGTCTATTTGGGGCATGACTTCTATCCCAGCAAAACTGGTCTGACGTTTACCGTTGGCGTTGAAGGGGGAAATTCTCACTAGACGGTGAGTGCCTGTTTCTGAACGCAAGTAACCGTAAGCATAACGACCATTTATTTCTAGGGTGGCTGATTTTATACCCGCTTCATCACCTGCTGATTCTTCGGCGAGGGTGACTTTGTAACCATGATTTTCTGCCCATCTGGTGTACATCCGCATCAGCATTAATGCCCAGTCTTGGGCATCTGTACCACCGGCACCGGCGTTAATGGTTAAAACGGCGCTTTGGCTATCGTAGGGACCGGAAAGCAATTGCTGTAATTCCCACTGGTCGAGGTCGCGGTTGAGTTTGGTGATGGTGGCTGCTGCTTCTTGCAGTAGTGCTTCGTCGGTTTCTAGTTCTAGTAGTTCAACGACGGCTTTTGTGTCTTCTAAATTATTTTGCCACTGGTGATATTGTTCTAGGTGCGATTTGAGGTCGTTTAATTCCTGTAGGGTTTGTTGTGCCTGGGTTTGATCGTCCCAAAATTCTGGCTGTGCCGAAATTTGTTCCAGGTCTTGAATTTTGGCTGTGAGTGCAGGTAGGTCAAAGATAGTCCTGGGTTTTACCCAGGCGGCTAGACAACGTTTCGATTTCTCTTTTGATTTCTAGGACTTCCATAGTGTGGTCAAATTTTAAGCGAATATGAGGTTATGTAGATGTTTTGATTTTGGTTTTGATTTTGGTCTTGACTTTGGCGATCGCAATGATTTCGCAATGATTATATATTTCTGATTTTAGCTGTAGTTGTACAGTTTTTTGGTGATCAGATCAAAAAAAATCGTGGCTGTATTCACCACGGTATAAGAGTTATATTTTTGGTTAAAAAAATTGGGTAATTAGGGTTAATTAACAGAACTCCAGAAATTAAATTATTCTCCCCCTGCCTCCCCTGCCTCCCCTACTCCCCCTGCTTACTCTTAGTCTCTGCCGTTGATGGCAATTAAAAGCCGCAAGATAAAGACAAAAAGGTTAATGTAGGTAAGGTACATGGATAAGGCCGCGCGTAAATATTCTTCATTACGGTAGGTACGGGGCAAAATGTAAAAGTCAACTACAGATGCACCAGCGAAGAGGCTATAAATTCCTAGTAATGGTAAGGCTACGCTGTTGTTACCTTTGGATGCTACGTTTTGGGCTACGAAAAATAATATTAATTCCAAAACCATAGCACCAATAAAGGTGGGAAAAAATAGTTCTGGATGGGAACGAATTATTCCTAAACCGCCATAAGTTCCTACTGCTGTTAATACCAGTCCACCACCGACATAGGGTAGGGCGTTGGCGATGACGTTAGGACCAACTAAGGATTGATTTCGCGCTTGTTGGAACGCTTGACGAAAATTGCTAGTGTTGCTCATATTTACAAACAAGTTTCTCAACAAATATTTTTAAGAAATACCTTCAACAGATATCTCTTAATTTTCTTTGTGTTTTTCTTAGTATAAGAGAATTTACATGAGATAGCAACCTCACATAAAGAATCACTAAAGGATCACTCTCTGATAATTATACAATGCACTAAAAACACAAGATATTTATACATATTTTAAGATTCTTAATTAATTATCAATTTTCTGTTATTTAAGACTCTGCTGTATTGTGATTTGGAATAATTAGTTTAGTGATTAAGTCAAGGATAAATTATGTGAATTTGTAAGCATATATGTAACATTATTGGATTTTTCATCAGTAATAATCACTAGATTCATAGTTTTTAGAGAGTTTTTACATTTTTTGTGTATATTCTCCTATATCCTTAACTTTGATTTAATCCAGAAATGATAAGGTTTTATCTATGATGTAGGCATAAAATCAGTTTATACATTAGCCGATTAAGGGCAGATATTGTATCTGGTTGGGTCATGGGGTGTGCGATCGCGTGGTTTGGTAAATATAGAGTAAACATAGCAATTATAAATATGCTCAAAAAATCACAGTATGATGTGACTCAAATGAGAGATATATTCAGTTTAATTGTGAGAAATGTGCAAAAAGGGTAATCAAAAATTTAGCAATCGTCAACATAATTAAATATTAAGGATCATTAAAATGCTGGCTGTAGATAGCATAAAAAGTGCCGATGAGTTGAATCTCAAACCAGAGTCAACTTTGCAAGAATTACCAGTATGGACTGTTTATTTAGAGTTGGATCATCCAGGTAAGGAATTATCAAGAATATTTGAACAAAATCCATTAATACCGGGTGTGATTTTAACTAGAGAAAAACAATGTATAGGGATGATTTCTAGGCGGATATTTTTTGAACAAATGAGTCGTCCTTATGGTTTGGGTTTATTTGCTGGTAGGCCTGTGGAATATTTATATAATTTTTTATCACCAGAAATATCTATTTTATCTGAAGAGACATCAATTGTAGATGCAACTCAAATAGCTTTAGGGCGATCGCCAAAATTAGTATACGAACCCATAGTCATTATAGATGAATATTCCCAATATGGAATCATAGACTTTCATCAACTACTGTTAGCCTATTCTCAAATTCACCTACTCACCGCTTCCCGACTTAAAAAAGAAAAAGAAAGAGTGCGGGTAGCAAAAGCAGACTTTCGGGATCTGCAACAAAATTACACCAGATTATTACAAAATGAAAAAATGATTGCATTAGGGCAATTAGTAGCGGGTATAGCCCATGAAATTAATAATCCCATCAACTTTATTTATGGTAATATAACTTATGCCAGTGATTATGTACAGGACTTATTGTTTATTTTAGAATCATATCAACAGCAAAAACCTCATCAAGAAGTAGTCAAAGAAGCTAAAAAACGAGGAATTGACATTGAATTTATGATGGAAGATTTACCGAAAATCTTATCTTCCATGAAAGTAGGTGCAACAAGAATTAGTGAAATTGTCTTATCTTTACGTAATTTTTCCCGCTTAGATCAGGCAGATTTAAAATTTGTAGATATTCATGAAGGGATTGAAAATACGTTAATTATTCTTAAACATAGCTTGAAAGGAAGACCTGATCGCCCAGAAATTAAAGTCATTAAAGAGTATGGTAAACTACCATTAGTAGAGTGTTATGCAGGGCAATTAAACCAAGTATTTATGAATATTATTGCCAATGCTATTGACGCTTTATCAGAAGCTTATCAACTATCAAAATGTGGTCATCATCAAATAAAATCATACTTAGAAAGTGACTTAACAATTCGTATTCACAGTGAAGCGAGAGATGATCAGGTGATAATTAAGATTGCAGATAATGGAATAGGAATACCGGAAAACATTCAAAAACGACTTTTTGATCCTTTTTTCACAACTAAACCTGTGGGAAAAGGAACTGGTTTAGGTTTATCCATTAGTCATCAAATTGTTGTCGAAAAACACTGTGGTGATATTTATTGTATATCTCATCGATATCAAGGTTCGGAATTTATTATTAAAATTCCCATTGAAGCGGTGAAAAAAGAACTAGAATAATTATTTTAACAATTGGTTAAAACTAAAAGAAATGTTAAGAAAAATGCCAGAAAATAACATACTCACTCCTTCCAAAGAATTACCTCTTTATGGCAAAAGAATTTTAGTGACATCCCCTCGCAGTTATGCTTTACGGTTATCTGAGGAAATTATCAAAATGGGTGGTATTCCTGTTTTCATGCCAACTATTGAAACCTGTTGTTTATCAAACGATGCCAATTTAGCTAACATTTTTAATCATCTAGATAAATATAACTGGATTACTTTTACAAGTAGGAATGGAATTATGGCATTTTTTCAAAGATTAAAAACTTTAAAAATTCCTGTTTCTGCTTTGCAAGATAATAAACTTTGTGCTTTAGGTAAAGATGCAGAATTGTTGTTATCTTTAAGTGGTAGAGTAGACTTAATTCCTCACGAACCAAGTCCAGCGGGAATTGTTGCAGAACTATCAAAAATACCTAATATTAATCAGCAGAAAGTATTAGTACCAGTTCCGCAAGTTGTGGGTTTAGAAGAACCTAATGTCATACCGAACTTTATCAATGACTTAAATAATTTGGGTATGGAAGTTACTCGTTTACCTGCTTACATTACCAAAAGGATAGATAAAATTATTTATCAAGAGGAATTAAATTTAATTAAGCAAGGAAAAATAGATATTATTGCTTTCACTAGCACAGGAGAAATTGAAAGTTTCTTGCAAATGTTTGATTCTCATCAAGATTACAAAAATTCAGTAATTGCTTGTTTTGGACCCTATACAGCAGCAAATGCGAGAAGTTTTGGGTTAAATGTTAGAATTGTAGCTAAAGATTTTAGTTCTTTTGCAGGATTTACCAAAGAAATGGCAGAATTTTATCAAGATTCACTTGTCAAACACTAGATACTCTTGTAATAAAGAATCTACGTTATTTTTTTGTTTATTATGAATAGTTAACCGCCAAATATTCCAAAAAAATGTTCCAGTGCTAATAATCAAAATATGTTCATTTGGTTTCATAGTATTGGTAATCCATTTATAATAGTAAATTTTTCGCCATTTTGCTAAACCTCCAGCGGTTAAAATTCCTTTATCTCTGATAGATGGGGGATTATTCATTAATAATCGCAGTGAGAGATAGATACTAAACATTAATCTTGTTAAATTTTCGATTGGGTAGTTAAATAATTTTTCTATATCAAAGAAAGGAAATATTATATTAATAATGAGAATTATATATGCAAATATGACTATACCTTGTCCTCTGATGGGTAATTTGATTAATATATTTCCGACTTGTTGACGATTAACTATGAACTTGTAAATAGCCCATGTTAATATTAAGATTAATAGTATAAATACGCAATCAGAAATATATTGATATTGACTTGGTATTACTGGAGTAATTTGTATAGCACGATTTTCTAGCATTTACTGTCAGTCCTAAAGTATAGAGAATTTCTTATAATTATATTTAATTCTATATTTAGGGAAAAAATCAGGACTTACACAAATAAGTCAGTGTTGTGTAAGTCATGAAAATTAAATTTTTAACATTCCTTCTGGGTTAACTGTTAATAGCGTTCTCCGTTGTAAACCTTCGCGGTGTGAAATTTCATTAGCTGCTAATAAACCACTGCTAACTGCTCTTTCCATTAAACCGCAAGGAAATGGCATTTTTACCCAGTCACCAGCAAATAATAAATTAGTAACATTTGTGTTAGTTTCTGGACGTTCTTTGTAACTATTGGGTGGGTATCCAGAAAAGTTATGTTGGTTAACTAATTCTCGGTGTAATAATTTGGCTTGTTTTAATGCTGGTACAATATCATAAAGTTCCTGTTCAAAAGTTGTTAATAATGCTTCTTGGGTAGGAAATTCTTTTTCTTTGTAACAATAGGCGTGTAATTCTACTACACTTCCTCCTGTACGTTTTGCCCATTCAATAAATTGGGTTTGAATGCGGTGATATAGGGTAATACTATCTGTGAGTTTGTAACCAGACAAAGATGTAAAATTACTATGTTCCCATGCAAAATCTTGATCAAACCAAAAACGACAAACAGCAAAAGGATCAGCTATACTTAATTGTGCTACTTGAGTTTGTAACTTTTCATCTATATTTCCAGAAATACGTTTAAATAGTTGTTGCACTCCTGGTACATCGGTAGCTAAAACGTAGTAGTCAGCAGTAATTATTTCTGGTGATGATGATTGTTGATTTACTGCTAATAATTGTACATCATCTTCTTGTTTTTGGACAACTTTAAATTTAGGTAAATCTCGTTTTGCAGGACCTTTAATGACTTTACCATCTGCTGTATATACCGCCCCATGACAAGGACAATGAAAATTACCATCGGCGGCTTTTTGTACAGTGCAACCTTGATGGGTGCAAGTTAAAGAAATGGCTTCTTGACTATCATTTTTAATGGCGTAAACTGCATCTGCTGCACCAAAATATGCTATGTCTTTGTTTTCGATTTTATTAACAATTGGGTTTCTTTTCACCCAAAAAGGTACATCTTGATTATTGTCACCAACATAGTATTTGATGGCTGAGATTTTGCCATTATCGGCTATAATTTCACTGATAGTTGCATCAGTAATAATGTTACCATTGTTGAGAATTGATTGGGCGATAGGTTCAACTAAACTTGTACCCATATCATCTTTTGTGCCGTTAAAAGCAAGTCCTTCAGGATTACCAAAAAAGTAAAAATGAAAGAACTGCATTAATTCCCCAACACTCATTAAATCTGGGGCATTTAAACTAGATTTAGCAAAGGGGAGAAAATATAAATCATATAAACCTTGGGGAAATTCTGTAGCTACCCAGTCAGCAACGGAAATATGATCAAAACGTTGATAGTTTTTATCTCGTTGAAAACCTGTGATAGCTTGGAAAACTTGGAGATGTTTGATTTTAGTGAGATTAATACCCCATTTTAAACGGTTGGGTGAGGCAATAGCTAAGTCTACAATATTCCAAGGAAAAGCAGAATGACTGGGACGAAAAACTTCTGGTTGATATGGAGAATTGTGGTAAACTACTGAATAATAATTTAAAGATTGAAAATTATCTTTAATCTCCAGTTCATTAACCACACTATTTAAGTTATAATACTGGGGGAAAAAACCATGAAAACCATGTTCCATGCGGAAATTTTCACCTGCGGCTTCAATTTGCCAACTGGCAATTTTACCACCTAATTGGGGAGATTTTTCTAAAAGTGTGACTGTAAAACCGCGTTTTACTAATTGATAGGCACAGGCTAAACCAGCTAAACCACCACCAATGACAGCGACAGTTTTATTAGTATTTAATACTTTTGGTAAATCAAGGGTATCTGGTTGAAAAATAGCAGGTTGTGGTTTACTAAAACGGGAATAACCTGTTACTCCGACTACCGTACCTACACCAAATAATTTTAGCAGTGTACGACGAGAAATAAGAGATGATTCCGGTAAATTATGGTTTTGATTCATTGGTGATGCAAGTAATCTTTAATGATCCAAGATAATAGTAATTTCAGACTATAAAAAAATAGACTGGTTTTGTAGTTAAGTTAAACAACAAATCGGTTATTGATAACTGAAGAAAATCATGGTTAATATTAGGTTATGGGCATAAGTTACATAAGTTAAGTGATCAATTTTTGGACATTTTGGACAAAGTTGGGAATTACAGCTAAATCTATAATATTTTATATCCGTAATTGCCAGATGTTTAAATAGTGTAATATATTATTTATTAATTGACCAGTCTACACTGAGAATCTTCTAACTGTTAAATAAAAATAAAATATTATGAAATATTGGCGTGAAACAATAGCTGTTACTCGGCGCATCTTAACTGAGTTGTTGCGTCGCAGACGTAGTTTAATTTTTTGGAGTATTTTTCCAATCTCTATTTTAATTCTCAACGGATTTATTTTATCGGAACGGGCAAAATTGACGATGGCGGTAGCTTTTGAAAGTGCAGCGCCTTCAACTTTGGTGGGTGCAGCTTTATTTTTTAGTTGTTTGGGTGGAAGTGTTGCGACTGTGGTTGCAGAAAGAGAACAGCAAACTCTGAAACGTTTGTTTATTTCTCCTTTAAGTGGTACATCTTACTTTTTAGGAATTTTTTTGGCTCATACTGCAATTGGAATTGGGCAAAGTTTATTAGTTTATGCTATTGCTGCTTTTTGGGGTGCTGAGTTTCAAGGTTCAATTTTGTTAGGAATTATGATTATTTTATTAAGTATTATCGCTTATGTTGGTTTAGGTTTTATTTTAGGTACACAATTAGCGAGAAGAATTGAAGATGTTAATGCTTTGGTGGCTGCTTTTGGTGTTCCTTTATTAATTTTAGGTGGTGCGTTTTTACCAACTTCTTTATTTCCGCAGACTTTGTTAGATATTGCTAAATATAATCCAATTTATCACATGAATGAGGCTCTTTTAGGTGTTTGGGCTAGGGGTGAGGAATTTAATGATATTATTTTACATTTTTGGTTTTTGTTCTGGTTTGCGGTGGTAATGTTAATTTGTGGATGGGTATGTTATCAAAGAATGTTGATGGTGGAAAGGAGACTTTAATTCAGTTATTTTGAAATTGGTGGTTGAGGATTTTTTTGTCTGAATCAGGATATCCAGGATTAGAGGATTTTCAGGATGTTGTTGTTTATTTTTAATGGGGATTTGGGGATTTTTTTGTCTGAATCAGGATATCCAGGATTAGAGGATTTTCAGGATGTTGTTGTTTATTTTTAATGGGGATTTTGAGGATTTTTTTGTCTGAATCAGGATAACCAGGATTATAGGATTTACAGGATGTGGTTGTTTATTTGAAGTGGGGATTTGAGGATTTTTTTGTCTGAATCAGGATAACCAGGATTATAGGATGTACAGGATGTGGTTGTTTGATTGTCTATGAGAAGTACAGATTTTAAGATGTTAGATAATCAATTATCTGTTAAATTATCTACTTTAATTTGTTGACTTTTAGAGTAATTTTATTGTATAATATTCAAGTATTCACAAATAACCTACAAATAACAATCCTGAAAATCCTAAAATCCTGGACATCCTGATTCAGACAATGAAAATTTCAGCATCCCACTAATAACCTACCAATTACAATCCTGAAAATCCTAAAATCCTGGACATCCTGATTCAGACAATGAAAATTTCAGCATCCCACCAATAACTTACAAATAACAATCCTGTAAATCCTAAAATCCTGGACATCCTGATTCAGACAATGAAAATTTCAACATCCTACCAATAACCTACAAATCACAATCCTGTACATCCATGAACACACCCAATAATAAAAAATTAGATGAAATCACATATATAATAAATGGGTGTGCAATGAAAATACACCGAACTTTGGGAAATGGTTTTCAGGAGGTTATTTATCAAAGATGTATGGAAATTGAATTGCAAAAATCAGGTTTAGGTTTTGGAAGGGAGGTAGAACAAGCAATTTATTATGAAGGTATTGAAGTAGGAACACGAAGAGCAGATTTTATAGTTGAAAATCAGGTTGTGGTGGAGTTGAAAGCGATAATTAATTTAGAAGATGTCCACTTAGCGCAAGCGAAAAATTATTTGGTTGCTTATAATTTTCCTGTGGGGTTGTTGATTAATTTTGGTGGGTTGAAGTTGGAATATAAGAAGGTTTTTAATCCTAGATATCATGTTTAATTTGTCTGAATCAGGATATCCAGGATTATAGGATTTTCAGGATGTTGTTGTTTATTTGAAATGGGGATTTGAGGATTTTTTTGTCTGAATCAGGATATCCAGGATTATAGGATTTTCAGGATGTTGTTGTTTATTTAATGTGGGGATTTGAGGATTTTTTTGTCTGAATCAGGATATCCAGGATTATAGGATTTTCAGGATGTTGTTGTTTTATTGTCTATGAGAAATAGAGACTTTGGGATGATTGATAAGATAAATTATCTGTTAAATTATTAAATTATCTGCTGTTACTTTTTGACTGTTGGTGTAACTGTATTTTATCATCTTTCAATATTTACAGACAATTCATCAATTACAATCCTGTAAATCCTAAAATCCTGGACATCCTGATATGGCTACGCCACGCTTCGCTATCAGACAATAAAAATTTCAGCATCCCACAAATAACTTACAAATAACAATCCTGAAAATCCTTAAGATTGAAAACGCAAACATACCAAAGGTCTTAATTTTTGAATAGTTTCAAAATCACGATCATTATGAATTAGGGTTAGTTGATTTTCTATTGCTATTTGGGCAATACAGCAATCTATACTACTTCTAACAGTTAATCCTTGTCTTTGTAAATCATAATAAATTCGTGCTGCAAACACCCAAGTATTATCAGTTGCTTCAATATAGTCTTGTTCTTGCAGGTAGGTTTGCAACAACATCCACTCCCTTTCATCCCGACAACCTTGTAATAATTCCATCTGGGTAAATCGAGTGAGAAAGATTATTTCATCTTTTACAAGTGTCTGGAGATTTTGACGTGCAACTCCTGTTTTATCGCGTAAAACATTTATCCAAACGGAAGTATCAATCAGAAACATTTCGATTTTCTCGCAATGCTTTGTAATCGTAGTCAGGAGTAAATTGAATTTGTCCACTTAAATCAAGTAAATTCCGTTTTTTACGAACGCGAATTAGTTCTTGTAATGCTAGATGAATTAATTCTTTTTTGGTTCGCACGTTAGTTAAACGAAATGCTTCTTCTACTAACCCGTCGTCAAGTTCAATGTTGGTTCGCATGATGTTTAGATAGATTATGTGTATGGGTATGTGTATTATACACTATTTTGTCAGAATCAGGATATCCAGGATTACAGGATTTTCAGGATGTTGTTGTTTATTTGATGTGGGGATTTGAGGATTTTGTCTGAATCAGGATATCCAGGATTAGAGGATTTACAGGATGTTGTTGTTTTATTGTCTATGAGAAATAGAGACTTTGGGATGATTGAGAAGATAAATTATCTGTTAAATTATTAAATTATCTGCTGTTACTTCTTGACTGTTGGTGTAACTGTATTTTATCATCTTTCAATATTTACAGACAATTCATCAATTACAATCCTGTACATCCTAAAATCCTGGACATCCTGATTCAGACAATTAAAATTTCAGCATCTCACCAATAACCTACAAATAACAATCCTGCAAATCCTCAAATCCTGGACATCCTGATATGGCTACGCCACGCTACGCTATCAGACAATGACAATTTCAACATCCCACCAATAACCTACAATTTACCAACGAACCATACAAACTGTAGGTTGGGTAGAACGCAGTGAAACCCAACAATTTAATCATCATCTATATTATTGTGAAAGTGTTGGGTTTTCTAAGGTAAAGGTAAAAGTTGAGAATCCGTTTTTATACGGGTAAGTTTTTATGGATAATAAAGACTTAGCAACACAAGTTCAGTATTAATACTAGCCAGAAAGTAATGATGATTATGTTTTAATTATGTTGTATTCAATCTAATCTGTGATTTAAAGGTAACAAGCTTATGAGTTGGGAAGATGTAACAGATAAAGTTGTAGACAAGGTTATTGAAAAAGGTGTAGAAGAAGGTTTGGGTGTGAAAGATTTTAAAACAGTAAAAGCTGTTGCGGAAACTGGTATGGCTGCTAGTGCTGCTGTTAGTGCGGCTACAGGGTTAACAGTTGCTGCAACGTCAGGAGCAGGAATTACTTCTGGTCTAGCTGCTGCTGGTGGTGTAGTAGGTGGAGGTATGGCCGCTGGTCCTGCGGTTTTGGCTGCTGGTCCTGCTTATGCGGGTGCGAAAATTCTAAATGAAACTTTGTTTAAAGATCAAGCAGATTTATCTCAAGAAGAACGTGATGCTCGTTCTGCTGCAAGAACCGCTACAAATATAAGTGCTACTGTCGGTGTAGTTGGTGCTGGTGCTGCAACTGTAGCTGCTGGTGCTTCTGGTGCTGCAATTATGAGTACCCTTGCAGGTATCGGTAGTGTTGTTGGTGGAGGTGCGATCGCTGGTACTGCTATAGTTGCTGCTGCTCCTGTTGTTGCTGCTGGCGCTATTGGATACGGAATATATAAACTTTTCGGTGGTAAGAAATAGTATTTACCTGGTTCTCCAATGTAGTGTTAAACTGCATTGGAGTAGTAAGGAATTATAAAATCTTGATGCACAAAAGCATTGACGAAAATAAGATGTTCTGAAATGCTGAAAGAATTTAAAAAGATAGGAGAAAATTATGAGACTCGATGGTAAACAAGGAGACAGTATAGAAGTTTACACATTAAAGGAATTAGATGATAAGACAGAGAATGATATTAAAGAATTTCTAGCTAATCTTGAATACTGGAAGTATTTACCTGAATTGAATGTGTTGCGTCATCTTAAACGAGATGATTATGATGTAGATTTCGATCAGATTACTGATGATGCTAGTTTATGCTCTTGGATTATGCACATAAATGATAAGCAATGGATGGAAGAACTAGCTGTTTTAGAGTTCCTAGATTTTGCATCAATTTACAGAGAAGGATATCAACAAAATTATACTCCAGAAAATATTAAGAAATACTTGTAATATCATTTTCGTTTGCAACTGGACAGTTATATGGTGCATTACCATTAGTAACGCACCATTCCAATAACAAAATCAAAACAGTACATCACAAAAATTCAGATCCCCGACTTCTTTCTTCAACCCCTCCAATAAATGATAAATTGATATTAGAAGTCGGGGATCTTAGAGACTACAAATTAACTATAAGCCTCCATCGGTAAACAAGAACAAACAAAATTCCTATCCCCAAAAGCAGCATCTATCC
>RDXV01000154.1 GCA_004292695.1 Nostocales cyanobacterium
AGCAGGGGAGGCAGGGGGAGCAGGGGAGGCAGGGGGAGCAGGGGAGGCGGGGGGAGAAAGATTTTAATTACAGCAGTTTTCAGGTACATGAGGTACAGATATTAATTATAAAAATCTTGTGGGGTGGGCATCCTGCCCGCCCTTGTGTACCTCACCCAGATAAAATGTGCTGTAATTCCCCATTCCCCATTCCCCATTCTTCATTCTAAATTCTAAATTCTAAATTCCCCATGCCTAACGACTAACTAATCTTACAGGTTCAGTCGCAAATAATATTTCTTCTAACTCTGCCTCATTAAATTCATAACCAAAAGTAGCTGCAAAAGCAACGATCTTTTTAGTGTCCCAATGACAACTGTCAAAAACTCCCTGTTGCCGACAATTTTGATAGTATAAGTCATAAACACTAGGTTCTAAATTTAGCATTTCATAAAAACTTTCTACCTGTGCTAAAGACATATTTAAAACTCCTACTTGAGATGAATTGATATTTATTATTAATCAAAAACCCGACTTTTTTGTAAGCCGGGAAGAGGGTTTATAGCTGTGAAAAGTTTTTAAAAACTGGGTAAAGCAAATTATTTCCACAGTTAAATTAACTGAAATTAACTGCTAAAAACTTCTACAGGTAAACGACTAAAGGCTAACCTTTCATGTTGTACATCTACAAAAATTGTATCACCTTCGTTAAATTCACCTCGCAAAATAGCTTTAGCAATTTGGGTTTCTAACTCCCGTTGAATAGCTCGTTTCAAAGGTCTTGCTCCAAATACAGGATCATAACCAACTTCAGCTAAAAAGTCGAGAGCAATACCGGACAGCCGCAAAGACATCTTTTTATCATCTAACCTTTGTTTGAGTCGCTCTAATTGCAATTCGACAATTTCTCGTAATTCCGACTTCTGTAAACTGTGGAAGATGATAATTTCGTCAATACGGTTCAAGAACTCAGGACGGAAACTATTTCGCATTGTTTCCATTACCCGATGTCGCATTTCATCATATTTAGAATCATCCCCAGAAACATCTAAAATGTATTGAGAACCGATATTACTGGTCATGATGATGATGGTATTTTTAAAGTCTACCGTTCTTCCTTGGGAGTCGGTGACACGACCATCATCTAAAATTTGTAGGAAAATGTTAAATACATCGGGGTGCGCTTTTTCAATTTCGTCAAATAAAATCACTGCATAAGGACGACGACGAATTGCTTCTGTTAACTGTCCACCTTCTTCATAACCAACATATCCTGGAGGCGCTCCAATTAACCGAGAAACTGCGTGTTTCTCCATGTATTCCGACATATCAATTCTGACTAGAGATTCTTCTGTATCAAACATAAAACCAGCTAAGGCTTTAGCTAATTCGGTTTTACCAACTCCTGTGGGTCCCAGGAAAACAAAACTAGCAATGGGGCGGTTAGGATCAGCCAGTCCAGCGCGGGAACGTTGAATGGCATCAGCTACGGCTGTTACCGCTTCACTTTGTCCAACTACTCGATGATGTAATTCATCTTCTAAATGCAGGAGTTTTTCTTTTTCTGATTCCACTAATTTACTAATAGGAATTCCTGTCCATTTAGAAATAATTTCCGCGATATCTGCTTCGGTGACTTCTTCCCTTAATAATGCTTTTCCTGTACCTTGGGCATTAGTTAATTCACTTTCTATGGCTTCTAATTTGTTGTGTAATTCTGTAAGTTTGCCATATTTTAATTCAGCAGCACGGTTAAGATCATAGTTTCTTTCTGCTTGTTGAATTTCTAAACCTACGCGATCAATTTCTTCTTTAATTGATTGTAATTTGGTAATTACGTCTTTTTCAGATTGCCATTGAGTGTTTAAGGTTCTTTGTTCTTCTTTGAAGTCAGCAAGTTCTTTTTCTAGTCTTTCTAATCTTTCGCGGGATGCAGGATCACTTTCTTTTTGTAAGGAAAGTTTCTCCATTTCCAATTGCAGAATTTTTCGATCAATTTCGTCTAATTCTTCTGGTTTGGAGGTAATTTCCATTTTTAATCTTGCTGCTGCTTCGTCTACTAAGTCAATTGCTTTATCTGGTAAAAAGCGATCACTAATATAACGACTAGATAAAGTAGCCGCAGCAACTAAAGAACTATCAGAAATTTTCACCCCATGATGTACTTCATACCGTTCTTTTAAACCTCTTAAAATTGAAATTGTATCCACAACATCTGGTTGATCTACATAAACTTGTTGGAAGCGTCTTTCTAATGCAGCATCTTTTTCTATATACTTCCTATATTCATCTAAAGTTGTCGCTCCAATACAGCGTAATTCACCCCTAGCTAACATGGGTTTTAATAAATTACCTGCATCCATAGCACCTTGGGTTGCACCTGCACCGACAACGGTATGAATTTCATCAATAAATAATACAATATTACCGCCAGATTCGGTAACTTCTTTTAATACTGCTTTGAGTCTTTCTTCAAATTCTCCCCTAAATTTTGCCCCAGCAATTAACGCTCCCATATCTAAAGCTATTAATTTTCTATCTTTTAAAGATTGGGGAACATCACCAGCAACTATCCGCTGTGCTAAACCTTCCGCAATGGCAGTTTTACCAACTCCTGGTTCACCAATTAATACTGGGTTGTTTTTGGTTCTACGGGAGAGAATTTGAATGGTTCTTCTAATTTCGTCATCTCTCCCAATTACTGGATCAAGTTGACCTTTTTTTGCAGCTTCTGTTAAGTCACGTCCGTATTTTTCTAAGGATTGATATTTTCCTTCTGGATTTTGATCTGTCACTTTTTGACTCCCACGAATTTCTTTAATAATATTTTTTAATTTTCTTTCATCTAAACCAATTTCTTGGAGTAGACTTTTACCAAATCTATCATCTTTAGCATACCCTAATAATATATGTTCTACGGAAATATATTCATCTTTAAATTCTTGGCGATATTGTTCCGCTCGATCTAATAATGTATCTAAACTACGTCCTAAATATACGGATGTGCTACTTCCTGATACTTTCGGTTGACGAGATATAAATTGTTCTGTGTTATCTCTAATTTTTTGGATGTTTGCACCGGCTTTAGTTAAAATTGCGCTACCTAGTCCATCTTGTTCTAGGAGCGCTTTCATTAAATGTTCGCTCTCTAGTTGTTGCTGCTGGTATTGTTTAGCAATCTCTGGTGTTTGGGCGATCGCTTCCCAGGCTTTTTCTGTAAATTGATTGGGATTATTCGGCTGCATAGTTTTTTTGATATTGATAATTTACTTTCATATTGTCATTGTAAAAATAGCTTTTATTTTTTGAGATCGGTATTCACATCCCAGTGATGTAGTATTATCCCAAAAGGAGATCAAGGAGTCAGGAGATCAAGGAGATCAAAGAGTTTTAGAATTGAGCAACTACTAATACATAAGTTTTTTAAATTTCCCATTTACAAAAAAAGTTTAACCTGATGTTTATTGAGAAAAATACCTCTTTATTCTCAATAATAATGGGAAAATTTCTCAATTATTTACGGATTTACGTTATTTCAGGGTTTGATATTGACATATAGTTTTTTTCTGGTATTATACCTGTATAGTCTTCAGCTTTACTGTGTAAACAGCAATATTACAACATTATTTTAATTATATAAGCATAATAAAAAACACTAATAATTAGTTTTAGATTAAACACAATAAACTACACAGAATGAAAAAGTGTAACTGATAACTGATAACTGATAACTGATAACTGAGCTAATGCCTAAAAAACAGAAGTTTCCATTTTTACTTGGTTCTAAGTGGACTGCACAACAAAAAATTGATGGTTGGCGACATTTTCAAGTAATAAACCGTAAAAATCAAGGTAAGTGGGTATACGCTGAAATGGTGTCAGCCTGTGATCCTAATGTGCGTTTTTGGATCAATGCTAAATTACTACAGGATAATGCTCAATGGCACGCTGGCTGGCAGTCTTTACAAGAAATTAATACTACAGAAATTCATTGACAAAAATCACCTCAAAACAAGATCCCCCTAGCCGTTTATATAGCTTAGGGGGATCACATATTTGATAGTCTATAATTCTTTCGGTATAGGCGATTAAGACAAATATAACCAATATATTTCATTTTGCCTACCCCTAGAGAGAAAATTTACAAAATTTTAATTTCATCTTTATAATTTCAGTGTTAACACTGATAATATATTGTTTTATAAGTATAAATTAAATAATTTAAACTTCAAATACGGAAAAGACTGTTAAACAAGAGCATTTTCTCCAGAAAGACTTATCTATCATGGAAGAAAGGCCTGTAAAACCAAAATCAATTTTAAATGTTAACTCGTATCAAAGATATAGCAACAAATTTAGCACCTCGCTTAGTAGAAATTCGTCGTCACATTCATGCACATCCAGAATTAAGTGGCCAAGAATATCAAACCGCTGCTTTTGTCGCTGGGGTATTGTCTTCTAGCGGTTTACACGTGGAAGAAGGAGTTGGTAAAACTGGTGTTATTGGTGAAATACCAGGGAATTACCATGATTCTAGGGTGTTAGCAATTCGCACTGATATGGATGCTTTACCTATTCAAGAACGCAGTGGTTTAGATTATGCTTCGCGGACAGAAGGAGTGATGCACGCTTGTGGTCATGATGTACATACTACTGTCGGTTTAGGTACGGCAATGATTTTATCACAAATAGCTGATGAATTGAGTGGTAAAATCAGGTTTATATTTCAACCTGCGGAGGAAATTGCCCAAGGTGCAAACTGGATGGTAAATGATGGGGTAATGAATCACGTTGCTGCTATTTTAGGTGTTCATGTTTTCCCTTCTATTCCTGCTGGCTCAGTTGGTATTCGTTACGGTGCATTAACAGCCGCCGCAGATGATTTAGAAATTAGCATTTTCGGTGAATCAGGACATGGTGCGCGTCCCCATGAAGCTGTGGATGCAATTTGGATCGCTGCTCAAGTTGTTACCGCATTACAACAGGCAATTAGCCGCACTCAAAATCCTCTGCGTCCTGTGGTTTTAAGTATTGGTAAAATTAACGGTGGTAGAGCGCCTAATATAATTGCGGATAAGGTAGAGTTATTAGGTACTGTGCGATCTCTTCACCCAGAAACACGAAAAGAATTACCACAATGGATAGAAAATATTGTTGCTAATGTGTGTAATTCTTATGGTGCAAAATATCAAGTAAATTATCGTCAAGGTGTACCCAGTGTCCAAAATGATAATGCTTTAACTCAATTATTACAATCTTCTGCGGAAGAGGCTTGGAGTAGTGATAATGTTCTGGTTTTACCTGAACCTTCTTTGGGTGCAGAGGATTTTTCTGTGTATCTGGAACACGCACCTGGAGCAATGTTTAGATTAGGTGTAGGTTACAAAGAGCGAATTATTAATCATCCTTTACATCATCCCCAATTTGAAATTGATGAATCTGCAATTATTACCGGTGTTATCACTTTAGCTTATGCAGCTTTCAAATATTGGGAAAGTAAATGAAGTTATGTTAAAGAAAAAATGAACAATAACTAAAATCAGATAAACATTAAATCTGTTGATTTTGATTCCTTATATTTCCATATTTCAGTTTCTTCCCGACTGCTGAAGCATGATATGTTGTGAGGAGAAAAATTCCTGCTATACTATTTTGGTTAATAGTAGGTTAAAGTATCCTGTTTTCACTACTATTAATTAATCAAGGTTTTAAGAAATTAAGAACCTTACTGATCAACAAACAATTATCATAATATGTCACCTGTGGAAAATTTAGAATCTTCATCCTCACAACTTAACAATAATTGGTATTTATTAACTGTACGTTCTAAAAAACGAGACGTATTTTTAAAATATCTGAAATTTGCTATTGAGCAGAACAAACTAGAGGATTTAGTATTAGATATCAAAATCCCCCAAGATACAGTTTATGAAGATATGGTTTTACTCAATCTGAGTAACTTTAAAACTGCTAGTAGCTACTTAAAAAAAGTTGAATGTTTTCAAAATATAGAACGCAAACCCCTACAGTCTGCACAAGTTAATAGAATGTTAGGAATAAGTTAAAAACCGGAAAATCACTAATTAATTATGAGTAATATTCCCGACATCTAAATTTCTAAATTCATATTATAGAAGTCGGGGATTTTCATATTTACACCATCATTTTTCAACCATCATTACACATTTACCTCTGGTTTTAATTCTCCCATTTGCTGTTGAATTCTTGCCTTAACTCCTTTAAATTCTTGAGTTAATTGATATGTTTCTTGAATATTCATGTTATTCTGAATATAGTTAAACATTGATGTTTCTTCTTGATGGAAATGATTACCTATATCATCCCACATTTGTCTAATTCTCTCTTTAAAGTCTGAAGATGTCGGATCAATATTTCTTAATTCTTCAAACCAAAGACTCCAGCGAGTATGTTCCTCATATAATCTTTGGGTGTTAGCTTCACCATAAAAAGAACGTATTCTATGATAAACTACTTCTTCTTCTGCTCCAGCATGGGCGCTTAAATCATGATAAATTTGGGCAAAATAAGATTGAATTTTTTCTGGATCATCACTGTGTAGTAATTCTGTAAATAAGAGATTGATTTTATTATGATCCATTCTAATAAAATCTTGAATGCTCATATCTTGTTTTTCAGAATTTTGGGTGTGGGTAAAAGCACTACCAACAGCACCACTAATAGCTGCAATTGCATCTTGTACCCTAGCCCAAATTCCTTGATCTGCATCTTGTCCTGTAAGTTCCCGCACACCTAAAATTTCGATAATTCCTTTTAATTGTTCTTGATGAGTACGGTTATCAAAATTGATGGTATTTAAGTTATTTAATGCTGCTATCACATCCATCCCAACTTTTTGTGCAGCTTTATGAATTGTAATTCCATTCATTACCTGTTGATGTTTTAATAATTCATGCTGAAAGACTTTATCAAAAAAAGTTAACTCTTCACCGTGCATGAATTGACGATTTTTATTAACTATTGCTTCTACTGTTACCTCTGGATCTTTTTGGATGCCATATTGAATTATCATAGTATCAAGAATACCTTGATTTTTCCGATCATCATCTAACATCGCCTGAATCATTTCAGTCACTCCTGTATCTGCACATTCACTTAATAATAATTCTTCATTTTCAATCATTAATTTTTGCAGTAATTTCATGTCTGCTAATTTGATAGCAATTGCATTTCTTTTATGATGATCTAAAATCACTACCATACTAAATTCTCCTGATCAGTATTATCCTATTTATAGATAATCTCAGCTTCGCATAATTAACATATTAATTACCTCTACCTTTTGAATGATTACCTAATTAACTCAGGGTAGAAAATATCAGTTATCAGTTATCAGTTATCAGTTATCAGTTATCAGTTATCAGTTATCAGTTACAAGTTATCACTGTTCACTGTCACCTATCATGCCATAATGACAATCAAAGTAATTCCTTTTTTCTAAAATCTGCGCTATCTTAAATCTTGAATATCAAAAGAGTGTATCTTGTATGAAAGGTCAACAGGTTTTACTCACAGGTGGTACTGGTGGACTTGGTTTAGGTGTGACACCAGCAGTTTTAGCTCAGGGTGGAGATCTAACTATTCCTTATCGTCATCTTAAAGATGTAGAAAGATTAAAAGGAATTTTATCACCAGCAGATATTGCCAGAATTAAATTTATCCCTGCTAACTTGGAAGATGAAGCATCAGTTGATCAATTGATCAGTAGAATGGTGAAAGTAGATATTTTAATTCATTTAGTAGGTGGTTTTTCAATGGGAAAAACTCACGAATATAGTTTTTATGAATGGAAACGTCAATTAGAATTAAATCTCAATACTACTTTTTTGAGTTGTAAATATTGTCTCAAAACAATGTTAGAAAATGGCTATGGCCGCATTGTCACAGTTGCTTCTCGTGCTGGTGTCGAACCAGGGGCAAATTTAGCCGCTTATTCCGCTGCTAAAGCTGGTGTGATAGCTTTAACTAAAGCGATAGCTGAAGAAACTAAAGGTACAAATATCACCGCCAATACTATCCTTCCTAGCATTATTGATACCCCCACAAACCGTCAAGATATGGGTGCAGAAAACGCCGATAATTGGGTAAAACCTGAATCTCTTGCTCAAGTAATTTGTTTTTTAGCTTCGGAAGCTGCTAAAGATATTCGAGGTGCTGCTATTCCTGTTTATGGGGATATTTAATCATGTTTAATCATTAATTTTTAAGTAGTCAGCTATCAGAATTTAATGATTTATTGATTGATATAATATTCTGACTTCTGACTTCTGACTGCTTACCTATTTAACTATATCAATCTTACAAATTTTTCTCCGTCCTGAAAATCATCTTTGAGCATTTTTTGATATAAATTATAAGCATCTTGGCTAAAACAAACAAAAATTACTTTCTCTGGTAAACTATGATTTTGTAGGAAATTTGTCACTTCACTGATGGCAATTTTAGTAGCACGTTCCACAGGAAAGCGATAAGCACCTGTACTAATTGCTGGAAAAGCAATACTTTTAATGTTATATTCTTCAGCTAAAGTTAAACTTTGATAATAACAACTAGCTAATAAATCATCTTCTCCAGCATTTCCATTTTTCCATACAGGTCCTACGGTATGAATTACCCATTTTGCAGGTAAATTATAACCTTTAGTAATTTTTGCTTCCCCTGTTCTACAACCATTTAATTGACGACATTCTTGTAATAGTTCTGAACCTGCTGCGCGATGAATAGCACCAGTAACACCTCCACCACCTAATAAACTCTTGTTAGCTGCATTGACAATAGCATCTACTTTTAATTCGGTAATATCACCTTGCACAGTTTGTATTTGTTGATTCATTTTCTTACCTTTGATTAAAGCTAAATAAAATAAAATAAAATAAAATTAAGTTAATTAAACTAATTAAACTTAAATAAAACTCCAGCAAATTTTATGATACATAAATCATAAGAATGTAACTTTTGTAGTGTGGGCAGTGTGGGGTGGGCATCTTGCCCGCCAATACTGTACCTAATTGCACCAAAAAGTGCTGTAACTCTAAAGAAAATATGATCTGAACAAAAAGTAGTTTTTATGGTAGAATGTTATAACTAATTACATATTTTAAATCTTATTGACAGTAAAATAAAAGTAATTAGAAGAACTCCGAAATATACTTACTTAATTTATCACTTGCTAAACACTTGTCGCTAGATAAAATATATTGATGATCAACGATAAACCAGAGGAATTAAATTCTGATCCGGAAATTTCCCGTTTAATAGATGAGGTTATGTCATCATCTTTGAATGATGAACAATACCGTAAAAAAATGCAGCGTCGCAAAGAAATACAAGATAAACGGATAGCAGACGCTAAACCAGATAAAGGTTTAATTATAGTGAATACGGGGAATGGCAAGGGTAAAACTACTGCGGCCTTGGGAATGGTGATGCGATCGCTTGGCCACGGATACAAAGTAGCTATCGTTCAATTTATCAAAGGTGCTTGGGAACCTTCAGAAAAGCGGGTTTTTAGTCACTGGCCAGATCAACTAGAATTTCACGCTATGGGTGAAGGTTTTACTTGGGAAACCCAAGATCGTGATCGGGATCTGGATAAAGCTAATGTAGCTTGGAAGAAATCTTTAGAATTTATCAGCAATCCAGACTTTAAACTGGTGCTATTGGATGAGATTAATATTGCTATGAAACTGGGCTACTTACAAGTAGAGCAAGTCTTAGCAGGGTTAAACAAAAAACCAGTAGATAAGCACGTAATTCTTACTGGCAGGGGCGCACCACAAGCATTGATTGACAAAGCGGATTTAGTCACAGAGATGACCTTAATTAAACATCCTTTTAAGGATCAAGGCATCAAAGCCCAAGCAGGAATAGAATATTAGCTTGCGATTGCTTAGTTACCTAAACTAAATTCTTGTTGACAAGATTGTAAAATTGCTCTGTCATTAGCATTCACAGATGGTAAGTGGTAGTAGTCCTGTAATGTTAAAGAATATGCGTAAGTAGAGCTAGTTTCATCAGTAACTCTAGGAATTCTACTGGTTGTAGAAACTTGAGCTATCCCAGTTTCGGTGGGAGAACTGGTGACAGTCATAGCCAACTCACCTGATTTAGCAATTGTACCTTGAAAACAGCTAAACTCAGAATTAGGCATATACAAAGCGCCAGTTACTCGGCCTTTGTTTTTTTCAAAGACAATGTAGCCTTGTCCGAATTGGTTAGGTATTGAAGACTGGCCATAGAGATAAATTCCATCTTGTTCTGGGAATTTCAGCAGTGGTTTTTCTGTAGCAGGTTTTGTAGTTGTGGGTATTTGCACATTTGTTTTGAGAGTTTCTGTCAATAAATCTCCAGATTCAACGGTATCATTAGTATTAGGGATATATTGATTTTTTTTGTCTCTGATACTTCTTAATTTTGACAGTAAGGAGTTTTCACTACCTTGAATTTGATTGGTATAACCTGGCATATTGGCTGCTATTACCTGAGATTTTAGGTTAATCTTGATCATCTGACTAGCTGTGCTTAAACCCAATACACCAGCAGTTACCAGTAGACTGACAGCAATTTTTGACTTAGATTTGGGAATAATTTTGGAAATATTGTTAAGCACCCGAATACTCCTGTAACGAAAATAACTACTTGATTGATCTCACTCAGATCATAACTAAATGTTGATATTCAAAGATTCCATCAAAGGTTTTATGTCTATCATCTCAGGAAAATAGCTATCAAAATCAGAATTTTTCCGATATTTTGCTTGATAATCTCAGAATATCATGTTGAAAAGTTTTTCATCTTCACCCTCAAGATTAAGGCTAAAGAGGGATGACAAATTTACGTTTGTTATCATTTCCACTGGTTAAATTTTGAGAATATTTTGAATGTGACATTTTTGCTGTGTGTTTTTCAATATGTGAGTAAACGTGAATTTTTCTCAACAAAATTGGATTTACTGATGACAGATGTGATGAACTCTGATTCTGACTTTGAATGTCAAAATTACTAGCAACTACAACAGCAGTCATAACGATTCCGCATTGAGCTAAATTTATTTAGCCTTTGAGATCATCACAACTTTACCCAAATTCAACTACAACCGCGATGATTTGTTGATCCTCTACCATTGTTTGAGATCACAAATATTTGGGACTTATGTAAAATATGGCGGTATATTAAATTTGGTAACGGTTACAGTCATATCTGTCAAAACTGATTGGTCTTCATTAGAATTTAAAGTGTGTCAAGTTATGGATAAGATTAGCTCACAAGACTACCTATTTTCAGGAAACTAGGTTTTACTTGACGTAGTAATACACAGATTCTAATTTTAAGTGGCTACTCACACTTTTTGCAGAATCTCCGTCAGAATACTATTCTCCCGGACACCATGATTGTCACATTGTATATTCATCAGTAAGGTGAATACCCTCAAAATCAAAGAGGAGTAACCATGAAGGTATTTGAAGGCAATACAAGACATATTTTTTTCGCAAGTTGGGTATCTCTACATCCAACAGAAACTGATCACCAGTCTCCAGTTTCTTTACTACAGCATTCACATTCCCATTCAAGGTGGAATTTCTTACGTCCTTTGCGGAATTGGTTAGATAACTTACAAGTAGGCGATCGCCAATTTGCTCATCGGATCTGTCAACTTATTCCCGCTCAGTGTCCTTTTGAGCGAGATGTGAAATTGTTTGGTAGAACTCTGTTTCACATTCCCCCAATGTGTAAACTAAACCCTTTATATGAAGAAGTAGTAGGTTTAAGATTTCGCGCTTTGTGCTATTTAGCAGATGAATGTGGCGAGGACATATCACAATATTGCTAATAAATCATCTCACTTTTCAAATTTCCAATTTTGATCTTGATTGATCTGGATTGATGACAAACAGTAATCAATAGATTAGCAGCAATAGGCAAGGTTACAATCATTGTTATTTATTAGTTTCCGATATGACTAACTTCCTTTTGATCTTGTCTATTGCTGTCAACTACAGGATTATTATTATAAATTTATAAATATTGCCAAATTCAGATGCTTTGTTTGCACCTGGGGCAATGTTAGGGGCTTTTTTAGGAGCGAGAATTGCCACACTTCCTATGATCACTGAAACGTTGCAGCTAATATTATTCATTTTGACGATGTTTGTAGCTGCCTATTTCATGATTATTAATGCCAGTGATACAGAAGATTCAGAATTAGAATTAAATAAAAAAGAAGATCATCATATTTCCCCTTGGTTAATTATTCCCATTGAAGGTTTAGGTGTGGGTATACTTTCAGGTTTAGTTGGTGTTGGGGGAGGATTTTTAATTATTCCGGCTTTGGTACTGGTGGGGAATACACCAATTAAGGAAGCGGTAGGAACATCTTTAGTGATTATTGCTTTAAAATCTATTACGGGGTTTATTGGTTATTTTGGTTTTATTGATATAGATATAAATTTGATTTTTACTTTCACATTAGCAGCTAGTTTAGGAATGTTAATTGGTGCTAATTTCACAAGATATATTCAAGGGAAAGATATTAAAAAAGCCTTTGGTTATTTTGTGATTTTAGTAGCTATTTTCATGTTATCTAAATCGGGGTTAGTCATTAGTCATTAGTCATTAGTCATTAGTCATTGGGCATTGGGCATTGGGCATTGGTAAAAGTCTTTTCTCCCCCTGCTTCCCCTGCTCCCCCTGCTCCCCCTGCTTCCCCTGCTTCCCCTGCTCCCCCTGCTTCCCCTGCTCCCCCTGCTCCCCCTGC
>RDXV01000026.1 GCA_004292695.1 Nostocales cyanobacterium
CATCGGCTATTTCTCGTTCTTGTCTTTCTGAATGAGTAGATCCTGATTTACGACGATTTGCAAACCAATCAAATAAAGACTTTAAACCGCGTGATTCTTCGTTGTTTGCCATTTTTTATCTTATGTGAGTAGGTAGGAGATTCAAAACAAGTCGTTACAAGTGGAAATTTGGGTATTGACTTGGCCTACGTTGGGAGTAGGTGTGATAATGGGAGATGATTTTTATGATGATTTATTGTTAATTGGCTAAATCATCAAGTTCAGGATTATGCAATGCAGACAAGATGAAAGCATTTCTCAAGGAGTCAGGAGTCAGGAGTCAGGAGTCAGAATATTTGTTTGTAGCACTAAGGTACAGAAGTACGTTTTCTCATCAATTATCAAGAATAACTTGACAACTGTAATTCATTCTGAATCCTGACTGAGATACTCAAGAATTAATGCTCCAAATTGGGGAAATCAGTGGACTACTGACAAATTATGCTCATTCCTTTCTGAAGTCTAACTTCTGAATTTTGACAGAATTTTTTGTTAGTAGTTGAGTGACAATGATTTGCCAATAACAATTTTGTACCGTTTTGTACTGTTGGTTTGTGATAATTTATTGATGTCAACTTACTGGCAAAGCCTGTGTCAGCATTTGCTTTTACATAACCCCCATGAAAACGAAGTTATATTCTTTTGGGGGTAAATATCAAGTCATGAGCTAATATTAGCAAAATATAAAGATTCAATGGGGTTATGAAAGTTACAGTCATGGTAGATGTCAGCTACTGATGATGATATTAGAGGTGAATGATCAAAAAAAATGTTAAGGACGATTTCATTAAGTTTGTTATGGAAATAGCAATTGTGAATTTTGAATTGCTGGATTTGTTTGACTTGGTTTCATGAAAGAGGGAACATAAGCCGCAGATAGGATGATACAATTGCCTCTCCAGCAAAGGCGGAAATTACCGCACCCGATGCCAGAAAAGGACCAAAGGGCATTTTTTGTCCCATTTGATGGCGTGACAACATCATAGCACCTCCACCTACCACTGCTCCTAAAAAGCAAGCCATAAAAGCTGCCACTAATAGAGATTTCCAGCCTAACCAAGCGCCCATCATGGCTGATAATTTGGCATCACCAGCGCCCATGACGGGTTTACCAAATGCTACAGAACCTAAAATAGAAATACTATCAAATAACCATAGTCCTAAAACTGCGCCACCGATACCAAAAATCAGATGTTTAACGACTCCATTCCAACTAGCTTCGGTGAAATAACCTAAAATCACTTGAAAACATAAGCCTAAGACTAAACCAGACTTAGTAAGGGGTCCTGGTAAAGTCATGGTATCCCAGTCAATGAGGGATAGAGCTAACAACCAACTACAAAAAGCCCAATAACCTACGGTAATAAATGAAAATTGAAATACCCAAAATACGATTAAGAATATAATTGCGGTGACTGCTTCTACAATGGGGTAGCGTGAGGAGATTTTAGTATGACAGTAATGGCATCTTCCCTTTAACCACAACCAACCAAAAACAGGTACATTGTGATATGCTTTTAACTGGTTTAAGCACTTGGGACAACGAGAAGGCGGCCATAATAATGATAAACCTGCTGGTAAGCGATAAACTACAACGTTGATAAAACTACCAACAGCAGCCCCCAAAATGAAGACAATAATACTAGCAGGGACGAAAATGAAGATGTCCATATTGTCAGTTTTTATTGGTTATTAGTCATTGGGTATTGGGTATTGGTAGAAATGTTTTCCTATTCCCTATTCCCTATTCCCTATTCCCTAATACATATATGATTCTATCTGTTGTAAGGGTATAAAACATTCCTGGGGTAATAAAACTGGATGTTGTGTAAAAATTACCTTACCCCGATAAGTGAGGCGACTAATTGCTACTCCTGAAGGTTGACCGGCAATTTCTGGATGTACTTCGCAGTATGTGTAGTAGATTTGTCCAGCAGCACGGATGACGGCTGGATCTACTAAAGCTGTTTGGGTGGGGGGGACAGTATAATTTTCCTGTCCTTGTAGTGAAGCGTACACTATTGGTTATTTTTCCTGATGGATTTGCTTTCAGTTTATCGAAAACTTTTAGCAAAGAATACTAAAGTTTTCAAGTGGTACATTGTAACTATTTTGATTCGAGAATCTTGATTAAAGCGTCACCCATTGCGCGACATCCTAATAGATTCATTCCTGGGGACATGATATCTCCTGTGCGATCGCCTTGTTGTAAAACCTGTAACACTGCATCTTCTATCATATCTGCTGCTGCTGGTTGATCTAAGTCATACCGTAACATCATGGCTGCACTTAATACCTGTGCTAAGGGGTTGGCTTTGTCTTGCCCGGCTATATCTGGGGCTGAACCGTGTACGGGTTCATATACACCAGGACCGGAAGCACCTAAACTGGCAGATGGTAACATTCCTATACTACCGGTGAGCATGGCGGCAGCATCGGATAAAATATCACCAAATAAATTACCAGTAACGATTGTATCAAATTGTTTGGGGGCGCGGACTAATTGCATGGCGGCGTTATCTACATAGAGGTGAGATAGTTCTATTTCGGGATATTCTGTAGCCAGTGTGGTCATTTTTTCTCGCCATAGTTGAGATACATCTAATACATTTGCTTTGTCCACTGAACAAAGTTTGCCACCCCGTTTTTTGGCAGTTTCAAAGGCAACTCTGCCTATTCTTTCTATTTCTGATTCATTATAGACCATAGTATTTACACCACGTCTTTCTCCAGTTTCAGTAGTAAAAATACCCTTTGGCTTACCGAAATAAATCCCACCTGTGAGTTCTCTGACTACCATAATATCTACACCTTCGACGACTTCTTTTTTTAAGGTAGATGCGTCTATGAGTTGGGGGATGATTTTTGCAGGTCGTAAATTTGCAAAGAGTTCTAAACCTGCTCTTAGTCCTAATAAACCCGCTTCTGGGCGTTTATCTGAGGGGAGGGAGTCCCATTTGTAACCACCTATTGCTGCGAGTAATACTGAATCACTGTTACGACAAGTTTCTAAAGTTGCGGATGGGAGTGGTTCTCCGGTTTCATCTATTGCAGCACCACCGATGAGGGCGGTTTTAAAGTCAAAGTTGATATCAAAACGTTTAGCAATGACTTTGAGTACTTCCACTGCAACGGCCATTATTTCGGGTCCAATACCATCTCCGGGAAGTAGGGTGATGCGGTAGTTTTTTGTCATGGTTGTGTTAATGGGTGTTTGTTTGCAGATTAATTATCATACCAGTGAGGAGTCAGTTTTTTGATATCTCACGCAAAGACGCAAAGCAAGAACACAATATTTATGAAAGTTATTCTAAATTCTTCATTCTAAATTCTAAATTCTAAATTCTTCATTCCGGTGTTACATATTCTCCAACTTGTGCAAATCTTATTTCTATTCTTCTGCGTTTCTCGTTTTCCTGATCACCTTTAGGTGCAAATCCTTGATTTTCTGGTAAAAATAATTGTGCTGCTGAATATGCTCTAAATTGCACTTTTTTAAATCGAGATAATCTGGTTTGATTTTGAGCTTTTTTTAATTCTTTGACTACTGATAATGCTCGCATTAAACCTAAATCAGCATTAGAACGAGGACATAAAGTATCAATTTTTTGATTACCTGTAGCAACATTATTTAATTCTTGATCTAAACGCTTTTTGTTTTTATTTTTAGGTTGATCACATTCAAAAAAATTTACTGATGTATCATCAGTATGTCCTATAACTTCTAGTACCTCAGTTTCATTATTACATTGCGCTTGTTGAGAGAGGGTTTTTTCTATTAATTTTAGGATTTTTCCAGGTTGGTTATTTGCAAAGATATCAGTTTCTAAACTATCTGGTAAAACCGCTTTACCTAATTCAAAACTGTATTCTGTGGAAGGAAGGTTAATAATTGTTGGTTCACAAGATTTTGTAAGTTCAGAAGGATTTGAACTGTTTTGAGATACGACAAATAACAATAGTAAAGTAATAATCATAAACGCATTGGACATTAAATCTGTAAAAGATGTCCAAATTGTAAAGGTTTCATTATTCTGGGAATTATTACGATTTCTTCTTTGCATAATGAGGTTCAATAAGTTCAAATTTTCTGATTTCAGATCCCCGACTTCTATAATTGATTGACATTTTGTTAACAGGAATAGTAAAAGAAGTTGGGGATCTGGTTGATTTTATGATTGTTAATTTTGTGATTGTTGGAATTGTTGAAAGTTGGTTAATAATACAGAGAGGTTACTATTGATTTGTTGCAACATTTGGGAATTTTGATTAAGTTGATTTGCTGTAGTTTGTAATTGATTAATTTGATTTCCTAACATGGCTGCTAATTGGGGTATATTATTATTAGATGATAGGGTTGCATTGTTAATTAATCCTGCTAATTGTTGGATGCTGGTATTATATTCTCCTACCTGAAAAGTGTGTTGATTTAAAGCAGCAATGATTTGGGTGACATTGCTATTAAATGTTTGACTGGAAGTAGAAATATTATTGACATTTTGTAATAGACTATCTGCAACATTGGTGAGATTTTGTTGATTATTTTGCATTAAGTTTTTAACATCGTTAGAGTTGGTAGTTAAGGTATTAGCGAGATTTTGGAGATTATCTGCATTCTTTTGAGCTAATCTTGATATCAAGTGAGAATTATTGATTAATGTATCATTGACATTTGCTAAATTATCTACATTTTTTTCTAGTACAGATGTTGATTTTTCTAAGGATGTTGATGATGTAAGTAAGGATGAGGAAATATCAGTAAATTTTATTGTTAAGTTTGCTATATTAGCAGTAGCATTATTTAAAACATTTGCTCCTGTTTGCATGGTTTGGGAAGATTGATTAATAATAGTTTGAAAGTTATTTGCAGAAGTATTAATTTTATTTGTAGCTTCTGTCATAGCGGTTGCGAATTTTTTGGTGTTTTCATCTAAACCATTTAAAAAATTATTTAACGTTGATGAGTATTGGTTAATAGATGTAATTAACTGATCTATTTTACTGGTATTTTGACTATTTAACAAAAACTCATTATCAATATAATTTTCTAGGGAGATGATTAAATTTTCTTTTTGTATTTCTAATTCTGATACGGGGTGAAATTTAACTAAGAAGATACTACAAGCTAATGCAAACAAACTACTACCGAAAGCTATACCCATTGAACTAACAATGTTTGGTAAAATGGTTTGTATGTTTACTTCACCCCCTAGATTACTACTAATTAAAATCAGATTTAAAGTAATTCCTAAAAAAGTACCTAATAATCCTAGTGATAAGAGAAAATTGGGCAAAGATTGATAATAACGTTTATTTTTTTCCCAGTCTTTTAAGTGATCATTTGTTTTAGTATCTATTAAAGCTGCTTTATTGATTTGTTCATATTTAGTTTGGTGGCGATTATAGACATATGTAATGTCATTTATAATTGTTTGTTGTAACGATGATTGAAATTTATTTTGTAATTCTTTTCTAATTTTCATCCCATCCCATGTTAAGTAAATAGTTAAAACTGCAAATCCTAAAACAACCAAATAGGAAAAGTATTGTCTACTGGATGGGACGAAAGCATAAATAATAATAAATAAGACGCTTAAACTTAATAGGGAATAACGAATTTGATTGTTCATAATGTTCCTGGTTGATGACTTTTATTTTGATTTTTTGAAAAATTCCTAATCAGATCCCCGACTTCTGATATTAGTGCATGATTTATGAATATTCTTAAAGAAGAATTTAGGGATCTTCATCCTGATTTTTTACGTAAAAATACTTAATAAATTAACTAAGGTAAGTTTAGCTAACTATAGCATATTTGGTATAGTATAGATTAAGTAAAATTTCTTAATCTTTGCTGATGCTGAAGATGAGAAAGGGGATAATCTCTATGATGGTGGTGTTATATGAATACAGTATTAGGCCTGTGGGTTGGTGAAAAGTATCAATTAGTTAAATTATTGGGAGAAGGTACTTTTGGAAGAACTTATTTAGCGCAGGATCAAAATAATAATAAATACGCGGTTAAGAAATTTACTTTTGCTAGTTTGAATACTGGAAAAATGGCGATCGCCAAAAGAAAGTTTGATGATGAAGTAACATTTTTACAGAAATTAGATCATCCACAAATTCCTAAGTTTGTAGAATATATAGAAGAAAATCAAGAACTATATTTAGTTCAGGAATATATTGATGGTGAAACATTAAGAGATAAATTGCATATAGCTACAAATTTTACCATTGCAAAATCTCGTAATCTGCTGATAGATTTATTAAAACTCCTGGAATATCTACACCAAAAGAATATTATCCATCGTGATATTAAACCAGAAAATATCATGATAGATAAATATGATAAATTATATCTAATAGATTTTGGAGCAGTTAAAGAAATAATTCCTAATCCTACCAACTTACAACCACCAGGAACTATAATTCATACTCTCGGATATGCACCCATAGAACAAATAAAAGGATTCGCAAACTTTAATAGTGATATTTATGCACTGGGAATGACAATTATTGAATTAATTACGGGATTAAAACCTGATGAATTAACTAATGATTGGTATGAAAAAATAACTATTAGTCATGATTTGCAAAAGATGTTATGTAAAATGATAGATGAAGATCAAGATATAAGATATCAGTCAGTACGGGAGATACTTAACGATTTCTACCAACCAACATATATACAACCAACAATTCCTATTCCACCTGTTAACACAAATAAAAATGAAGCAATAACTAATTCATTAAATTCATCAAATTCACAAAGTCCACCAAATTCACAAAGTTCATCAAATTCACAAAATTCATCTGTGAATGTTACTAATGACTCAGGAATAGATATGATTTTATTTGGTGGGATGTTGACATTAATTTCTATCCTGATTTTTCATACTGCAATGTTACCAAGTATGAAAAAACCAGATTATCAAAATCCTGCAAACACAGAAAAAATTATCAAATCGGAATAGAAATTACATAGATCCCCTATTTCTTTAAGAAGTCGGGGATCTGGTTACTACTAATTAAATATCATCTGGGTTAACTCCTAATTCTCGTAATTTTCGCGCTAATTTTTCCGCTTTTAATCTTTCCTGATTTACTAATTCTTCAGGAGTGGGTAATCTTTCACCTTGTTGATTATACCAATATAACCATTCTCGATTTCTTCCTAAATAAGTACCCCTTTCCCTTCCTAAAGCTAAACCAATTTCTGGCATCCATAACTGATCATCTGGTTGTAAAATGTATTGATGATTTTCTAATTTATAGATTTCTAAAGGTTGGCGTTTACGGCGATATTGACGATTGGGAACATAAATTGCATAATATAAAATCCCTAACTTTGCATAGTCAACTTTCTTCTTTTCGTACTCACCACCGTAGGTTTTAGAAACCACTTCTAATGCAAAAATCGGGGAAATATTATCTTCTTCCCAGAGTACATAACTTAACCTTCCTTCCTCACCAATAAAACGTTCAACACCCAAACTTAAAAAACCATCAGGAACTAAAGGTGGTTGACTTGGTGCATAATAAATTCCCATATCTACACCAAAAAACCAATCATTTCTATTTTGCCAAACTAAAGCTAAAATCGCTTCTAATAAATTGGGAATGAGGTTTTGTAATTCGTTATCCACTGGAGTATCATCAGAGTCAGGAAGTTCCGCAGAAGATGGAAGACATTGACGCAAATCATAATTTAACATAATCGTCTTCACCACAGCTAGAATAAGATAGAGCAGATCCCAGACTTATTTGACGATACTGTCAATAAATTGTAAATTGAACGCAGAAGTCGGGGATCTAAATATTAACAATCTATATTATATAATAATTATCTTAACTTGATCAGAAAGCTTATAATATGATCATTTATGTTATAATCAACAATAATCACAAATAATTACCTTGGGGATTTTCATAATGACCACTGTTAACAATATCAATTTACCTGACGAATTATATCAATATATAGCAAAATTAGCTAGGTCAGAAAATAATTCCATAGAAGATCAAATTGTGATTCTTTTGCAGAAAGCATTGCAGATGGAAAAAAAAGAAATAGAATCAGAAAGACGTAATAAAGTTTTAAAATTATTAGAAGAAACCCAAAATATTCGCCGCTCAAATCCAGTAGATTGAAAATTACCAGACAGTACAAAAATAATCAGAGAAGATAGAGATAAATGATAAATTGTGTGAAGGAAACCATTTTCTGGTGAATATCATACTGACAGTAGGTTACATAAATTTATATATTCTTGAGAAAAAGTGTAAATTTATAGTTAAAAATACTGAAAAATTCATATCAGTAAAATCACACTTTTAGCAACTCATAAACAGTGATAGCTTAACAGCATTAACAATTTTATATAGGTAGAATAATGGCTGTAGGCATCGAAGAACAGGGTAGCAAGTTTATCACCACTGAAGCTATAAAAAATCAGGACAGTGAGCAGAAAGTATGGGATGCAGTACGGGGTGCATTTGCGGATAGGAATTGCATTGGATATTGGCGTTATCCCATTTTTTCAAAAGTAGGAGAAACTAGAAAAGAACCGGATATCTTAATAGTTGATCGAGAATTTGGAATAGTTGTAATTACTGTTAAATCTCTGAATATTGAGCAGATTAATAATATTAATGGGCAAAATTGGCAATTACAAAATTCTGGTGTTACAGAAATAAATCCTTATCAAATAGCAGAACATCAACTGAGAGCAATTATATCTTATAGTGATAGAGAAACTGCTCTTTGGCGAAAAATTAACGGTAGAGTAATCATTGCATTATCACAAATTACATCAACAGAATGGCAAGAAAGAGGTTTTGATAACTTACCAGATATTCCCCCCATTATTTTTCAAGATCAATTAGGAAAAGTTGGTTTAATAGAACGCATTACCCAAGCTAATATTATCATTCCTGGTGAAAATATCGAAGATAAAGATTGGGAATTATTACTATCAGTAGTTGGTGGTACTCCCGTATTAAGAAAACCGCCCCGTGAACGAATTTCTACTACAGGAAAAACTCGTTCTGCGGTAATTAATAGTTTACGAGAAAAGCTCTATGAAATAGATTTACAACAGGAACATATAGGTAAAGAAATTCCCCCAGGACCCCAACGTATTCGCGGTATTGCAGGTTCAGGAAAAACGGTTCTACTTTGCCAAAAAGCCGCAAGTATGCACTTAAAACATCCAGATTGGGATATTGCCTTAGTATTTTTTACCCGTTCTTTATATGATTTAATGATTGGTTTATTGGATCAATGGATCAGGCGTTTTAGTTGTGGAGAAATGCACTATGATCCCAAAACTAATTTTAAATTACAGGTACTTCATGCTTGGGGTGCAAAAGAACAACCGGGTTTATATAGTACCATTTGTGAATATCACGGAAAAAGACCAGGAACAGTACAAAATACTAACGAAAGACAACCAAACCGGGGTTTAATAGATTTAAGTAAACGACTTTTAGAAGAAATCAAAATTGAACCCATGTTTGATGCGATTTTAATTGATGAGGGTCAAGATTTAGTAGCAGAAAATGATTTAAAATATGAGGATAAACAAGCAATTTATTGGTTAGCTTATCAATCATTAAAACCAGTAAGTGAAGATAAACCAGAAGAAAAAAGACTAATTTGGGCTTATGATGAAGCGCAAAGTTTGGATAGTTTAGTAGTTCCTAAAGCTAAGGAAGTATTTGGGGAAAAATTAAGTAATTTATTGAATAAACAACCTTTATATTCTGGAGGTATTAAACGTTCTGAAGTAATGCGTCGTTGTTATCGCACACCGGGACAAATTCTTACTGCTGCTCATGCAATGGGGATGGGTTTATTACGTCCTGAAGGAATGTTAACGGGAATTACAAATAAAGAAGATTGGAATAGAATTGGTTATGAAGTAAAAGGAGATTTTCGCCGAGTTGGTAAACCAATTACTATTAATAGAAAACCTGAATTTTCACCTAACCCTATTCCCGAACTGTGGGGAGAACCGGTGTTAGAATTTGAAACTTTTGCTTCCCGTGAAGCGGAAATGACAGCTTTATCAGAAAAGATCATGCACAATATTGTTCATGATGGACTTAACCCCAGTCGGGATATTTTGGTTTTGGTTTTAGGTTCACCTTTAGAAGTAACAGAATTAGAAATATCAGTTGCAAGTTTTTTAATGGAACAGGAAATTGATGTTTATATTCCCACTGCTTTAAAATTAAATGATTTAGTTCCCCAATATCCAAATAATGATCCTGATAAATTTTGGTGTGATGGTGGGGTGACGGTTTCTCGCATTACTCGCGCAAAAGGCCATGAAGCAGATATGGTTTATGTGGTGGGTTTTGATCACGTTGCACGGAATGAAAGTGATGTGAATTTCCGTAACCAGTTGTTTGTCGCGTTAACCAGGGCGCGGGGTTGGGCAAATTTAAGCGGTGTAGGTAATTATCCCATGTATGATGAGATGCGGAAAGTAATTGCTAGTGGTGAGAGTTTTACCTTTGCTTATAAGCGTCCGCCTAAGCGGGATATTGGGGATGGGGATTGATATTTTATAAGACAGGGAATGGATGACAGGGAATAAATTCCCTGTTTAAAAGCTAAAGTCGGTGAAAACCGACTATTTTTATTTCTCTGCGTTCTCTGCGCCTCTGCGTGAGATATTCCTCGTTTCCATACTCTCCAACCTATTGCGGCTATTTGTAAAATTTTGATAAATATTATACATTTACGTAAAAATACGATTACTTATCATCAAGTTCTAAGTTATCTTACTATCATCCTAATGACAGACTATATATAAATTCACTGAATATGACTGGTTGCGCTTATTCCTTATTATCAAGCGTTGACTATCAAAATCTTAACTCCGATTTTTGGCAGTTATGGCAAGAATATCAAGACTATTTATATCGTTGCTGCGTCAAATGGATGGGTAATGCTATTGATGCAGAAGATGTGCTGAGTCAAGCAATATTGAAATCTTGGGATAAATTACGTAATTCTACGATAGAGATTAAAAATTTTAAGAGTTGGGTAACAAAACTTACCTATAATCTTTGTGTTGATGTCTATAGAGAACGTCGTCGGGGTGGAAAGCAGGTTGAAAGTTTGGATGCTATTGGTGTTGAATATCAAGAGGAAATAGCTAGTCAGGAAGAAAACCCAGTTCTTGTTGCGTAGCAACAAGAACTAGAAAATTTTTTTTGTCTTGCTATTGATGAGTTACCCCCTAAACTGCGGGAAACGTTTATTTTGCACTTTAAGGAAGAATTATCATATAAGGAAATTGCGGAGAAGTTGAATATTTCTTGCGAGAATGTACGTAAGCGGATTTCTCAAGCACGGAAGATTTTACAACAGCGATATGATCAGGATTTTTTAGGAGATGATCATAGTAAATCTGGGGTTGTTTCTCAGTGTGAACTAAGGAATACTTCTGTTCCTATTCAACAAATAGAAGTTAATCAGATAGAAGTAACTAATATAGAAATTACGCAAAATACCACGAAAGTAGGGGTAATTCATGAATTATCCCTACACAACAATTTGGAAGTAGCGAATTTAGAATTATTTCATCAGGAAACCTCACGCAATCAGATTAATATTATTGCGAATGAGCAATTTAATATTACAGATGAAGAAGTTGGTCAAAAGTCTTATGTAAATGTGAATGATCTACCTTTGTTAAAGGTTTTAAATTATTGGGAAATAGGAGAAAATAGATTATTGAATTTTGGGGAATGGTTGAATTTTGATATCATACAATATTTACACCTCAAAAGAATTAATGTTCTGTGGCAAATATTGGCTGATAGTGGAGGAATCTGAACCTTGACTTATTCTGTGATCATTTCCATTAATGATCACAAATGTTCAGAAATCTAGTTTCTGAATTATTTTTTGCTGGCTTTTAACTTAATACAAATTTAAGTATCTCCATCAATATTATCAATGTCCAGCAGTTTAGTTTCTGGATGATTTTTGGTTGTCTTAAATTATTAATCACAATTCTTGCTACCCACCAACATGATTAAAGTATGGTTGGGCATATTTTGGCTTGCCACACAGATTCACTCGCAATATATATAAAGTAGGTGGCTTGACAAGAAATGGTCATTTACTATTTTGATGATTAGCATTTAAAAAAATACATAAATTGATTTAGTTAAATAATTCACAACTGGACTGGCATAAACGTCTAACTAATGGAAAGGAAAAAACACTGTTTGGAGTTATGTACAATGAAAATGCGTCCTCTTGCCTTAGTAGCTGGTATTGCCCTCAGTGCTGTTGCTATTAGCCCCAAAGCCCAAGCTCAAACTGCTAACGTTGATTTTAGTGGTTCTATTGGTCCAGCTTGTATGATTAACGGCACTCCCACAAACGGAACATTGGCTCTTTTCGATCCCAGAACCCTTCTGGCTGATGCAACCACTGGTACTCCTGGAAATATCAATGTTACTTGCACCGGTGGTACAACATTTACTATTACAAGTGTTGCTAATAACGGTACTGTTTTAAACTCTGGCACATACGCAAATAACATTGCTGGAACATTTGCCGAAATCAGAGATGGAGCTACCAATACCCCAGTGGCTAACGGTGACGTTTCTCCTAATGGTTTCGCAGCTTTGGTTACTCCTGTTGGTACAGCCGGTCCTCTTCAAGCAGGTCCTATAACAAATAAAGACTATAAGGTGAATTTGTCTGTGTTCAACCTTGCTGGCACACCACTGACTCCTGGATTTTATAGAGTTCGTGTTGGCGTTTTGTTAACACCTCAATAACGACACCAAGATCACTTTTGAAGAATTGATCATTAAATCTCATTTGGGCAGACTTTTGTTTGCCCTTACATCACATTAATTTCAGACATTGTTAATAGTTAAAGTGATAAAACCACCTGCAAAAATTCTGCCTTTACTCTGTAGTTTGGGAGTTACTTTCATTGCCATACCAGCATACAGCCAAACCTGTAGTATCAACAATATGAGTAATGGTTCATTAACCCTATCCAACCCTTCTCAGCTTGTTGCCAATGAGCAAGTTGGCATTCCCGGAAACCTGAATATTACTTGCAGTGCAGGAACAACTTTTACTATTACCAATGTTATTAATAATGGTACTGCATCAACTATAAATAATGCTGTTGATGGAGTATTTGCCTCAATTCGCAAAGGTACTAATATCATTGTCAGGGGAGAAATTTCACCCAGTGGGAATATTAACCCCGCTCATCCTCCAGGTACAAGTAGTTTAGTTCAAACAGCCCCAATTATTGATCAAGATTATGCAATTGATTTATCGGTTTTTAGAACTGCACCTCAACTATTACCTGCTGGAAGTTACGTTTATCGAGTAAACATTCTTTTAACACCACAATAATTTTACCTGAAAAATTGACAAAAACTAATAACTGAATTGATACCTAAAATGTTGAACAAAATCTCAAATTTACTGCCTATATTATGTTTTTTTGGTGTTGGTTTGACCTCCATACCTGCCTATAGTCAACAATTGCGTGTTTCCCCTTTAGTTATTGAACGTCAAGCAGAATCAGGACAAGCTAGGGGTGTGATTGATGTTGCTAATAATTCTGATCAACCATTTCGAGCTAGAGTTTCTTTGCAACCTTTTACTTATACTCGTGAAGGATTAAAAATTTTAGAATCTAGTCCTAATGACTTAACACCCTATTTAACATTTTCTCCCCGTGAATTAGTGATTGCACCAGGACAAACACGCTCCATTCGTTTCAATGCTAGGTTACTTCCTAGTTTGAGCCAACAAGAATATAGGGCAATGTTTTCTATAGAACCGCTAAAAGAAAAGAATGATTCTACTGCTACAAATGAGGTGAGTATTGATGTAAGTATTGGGACAACTATTTTTGTGCGAAATGGTGATTTAACTCCCAATTTAAAAATAGAAACAGCATCTTATGATGGTAAATCTAAAGAAATTAGATTATTAGTTAATAACACAGGTAAAGCTACAACCCGCGCTAGAACTGAATGGAATTTAACTCAAAATGGTCAACTTGTTAACTCTGGTAAATTAGAAGAAACTACGATTATTGCTGAAGGTGATAGATATGTTAGAATTGCCTATCCCCCCCAAGGACAAACCCTCACACCTGGTAATTATAACTTTTCAGGAAAACTAACCTGGGACTTTCCCAACAAAGGCGGTACTTTACCTTTTAATGTGAATTTTACTGTTTCTCCCGAAGATATCAAGAAAGAAACAAAACCTGCCCTACCAATAAAGAAATAACTCTTGAAAAAATCCTGTTTCTGTAATTTTTGTGTTCCCAGTTTCCGTACTTCTTAATTCCTATCAACAACCTGCTTTAACTTCATCTGAGCAGATTGTTAATCATCCTATAAATGAAGTTAAAGTTTTTCCATCGTCTCCAGAAATAGAAGGTAGTTCAATACCATCTTTTAGTTCATCTCCTCAACCTGAATTAGAGCAAACCATAAGTTTTAGTTCATATCCATATCAGATTAATAATAATGTCATTTCTAAACTTGCTCAAGTTAATGATGCTGCTAACCAAAAACCAGAAGAAAAATCACCGCAATTTGTTGTATTGCCAGTAGGAATTAATGTTGGTAAGCGTAATATTTTAGAATCTTCTTTTGTCAGAGGTTATGAAGATGGAGCAAAAGCAGTTAACTTTACTGATTGGTTAGTGACATTTAAAGATATAACTACAGCATTAAATTTAACTGTTACTAATTTACCTGATGGACAAATAGAGTTAAGAGGAATTGGTTTAATTAAACGTATCAACCCCAAAGAATTAACCACAGATCCCGAATTAGGGGAAGTAATATCTATTGCGAAAATTGAAGAATTATTAGGGGTTAAATCCCAGTTTGATATTGCAGCTTATTCTATTGTGTTTGAACCACCTTGGTTAAATTTGCGTGGTAAAAAAAATCGGATTTTAGAACCTCCAGTCATATTAGAAGGTTTACCCGTTGTTAAATCTCCTGATTTGACATTTTCCACTTTTGCACAACAAATTAATCTGAGTGGTAGTGATAATAGTGATAAATTAACTACTCAAGGAAATTTAACAACCATTGGTACAATCTTAGGAGGAAGTTGGTTATTAAGAATTAATCAACCAGATTTACTTGATACTAATACCTGGCAAATTCAAGAAGCGCAATATTTTAATCCTGGTGATTTTCATGATTATATTATTGGTTCTCAACCTACTTTTTGGCAAGGTCAAGGTAGGGGAGATTATTGGGGTTTGACTACTATTAAAAGATTTGGTTTTAAACCAGATAATCTTAGTGGTAGTGCATATTCTCCCACTCAACGTTTACAAAGTAATACTATTAACCGGATTATTGAGGGAACAGCAGCACCAGGAACTTTAGTACAATTAGTTTCTGGTTTTGATAATACAATTTGGGGACAGGTATTAGTTGACTCTACAGGAGTTTATCGTTTTGATAATATTCCTATTAATAGTACCGGGGGAAATTATCGAGTTTTATTATATGCAAATGGACAATTAGCAAATACTCCTGTAGAACAACAACCAATATTTTTAAATCTTCCTGGACAGTTAACTAAAGGAACATCAAGTTTAATTATATCCGGTGGTTTGAGTAGACAAACAACCAGTAATGAATTATTTGGTGATTTAACTGATATTCGCGGAGGAGTTGGTTATCGTTATGGTGTTTCCGATTCTTTAACTTTGGGTGCTGGTGTTGTTTATGATCGAGATTTATTAGCATTAGCAGATATCTATTATCAACCTAATAATTTTCCATTAAAATTAGCGGTATCAGCTTTACAAACACCGGAGAAGTTTAAGTATAATGCTAATATTGAATTTAGACCTTTTTCTAAAATAAATCTAAACTTATCTAGCAATGAACAGTTTCAAAGTTTTAATTTTAACTGGAATGTAGCCAGAGGTTTAAATATTACCAGCAGTGGTAACAATAACAGCGATATTATTAATATGGGGTTTAATCTTAATCAAAATTTTGGTAATATCTTCACATTTTCAAGTCTAAAATTAGATAATAAAGGACAATTAGATTTATTATCTAATGCTCGTTGGCGTAAATTTAATTTATTAGCTAGATCCAGTTCTACGGGTTTAGGATTACAGTTCAGTTATGAAGGTGATATTTTTAATTTACCAGGGAATGAGTCGTTAAATTTAGGTTATGAAACTAATAATTCTAATAATCGAGATAATGATTTATTAACATTAAAATGGAAATATCAATCACCATATAGTCAAAGTGATCAACGTCCTATCTGGGATTTTGATTTAGGTTATGGTATAGGTTCTCAAGGTAGTGGTTTTTTAGCTTCTGTTTCTACTGTTTTTATTCCTGGTTTGTCTTTACGGTTACGTTATGATGGTGTTTCTTTAACTTCAGATAGTGCTTCTTATCGGATTGAAATTGGTTCAGCAGTTAATTTTAGTCCCATTTTTAGCCCTGGAGATACCAGATTTGAACGTTTACGCAGTGAGGGAGGAATTTTGATTCAGTCGTTTTTAGATAAGAATAATAATGGTATTCGAGATAATAATGAAGAGATTTATACTGAAGATACAGAATTATTATTAAGGTTGAATAATAAAAAATTTAATCCTAACTTTGCAAATATTACAAAACAAGGTGTATTTATCAGACTTGAACCTGGTTTTTATCGTTTAGATTTAGATCCTGCTGGTTATCCTCTGGATTATAAACCTGCTCAAAGTTCTTTTGCAATAGAAGTAGTTGCAGGTAGTTATACTAATTTTCCCATACCTTTTATTGCTTCTTATACTTTAGCAGGAACTGTGACAGACTCCCAAGGAAAACCTGTTGCTGGTGCTAGAGTTGAAGCAATTAATTCTAATAATAAATCATCAGCGATATCTATTACTAATAGTAGTGGTGTTTTCTATTTAGAACAATTACCATTAGGAACATATCAATTAACCGTTAATGGTAAACCCTCTGAACCTAATACAATTACTATTAAACCGGATGATCCAACTTTAAAGGAATTAAATTTGAAGTTACCTTAGAGGGTGTTTGAAAAGTCATAATTGATATATCAAATATTTTTTACCCCTCCCTAACCCTCCCCTTGTGAAGGGGAGGGAACTACTGAATTTTCGTTTTTCCCCCCTTAATAAGGGGGGATTAAGGGGGGTAAGAATGTGATGAAAATTACGAGATACCACTTTTAAAACATCCTCTTAAATTAACTATATGTGTAATAATAGAATAAGTTTATTATAGTTAAATACCTAAAAATATGAAAACCCTTGCTGTTACTGACACCATTACCACCATTGCTGAAGCTGAAAAAAGATTTAATTTAACTCGAAATCAATCCCCAGATTTTTTCACAGAATGGTATGATCAATTACCAGAATTAAATAACGATGATATCAAAAACTTAACCACTTTATGGCAACGTTATATTTATCATCGTTCCGGTGGACATTTATTAGAAAGTACGGTAATTTTATTACTCGTTTCTCCATTATTAACCATCGCTGGTTTATATGATCCACCTTTTAGAATTAAAGCAGAAGAATCAATACAAATTATAGTAGCTGATAGTGAAGAAACTTTACAGGGAAGAATTGATATTTTAGTCTTAAAAGAAAGGTTATGGATTATAGTTGTAGAATCTAAAAAAACTATGTTATCAGTTTGGTCAGCATTACCCCAAACTCTAGCTTATTTAATGGCTAATGCTAATCAAAATTATCCTATTTTTGCAATGTTAACTAATGGTGATGATATAGTTTTTGTGAAATTAGAAGTTGCTTGTCAAGTGTTGCGGAAAATAGCGGTAATGGTTTGAATTTATGTTTTTATTAATATAAAAATGAAACAGGAGGCTACTAAAAATGACTCAAGAATTAATAGACCTCAGAAACAGCATTTTACAAGGAAATTACACAGCAGCTTTAGCAATTGTAGATGAATTAGAAGGAATGAGTAAACAAGCTAATATCAGACAAATTCAATCATTTTTAAAAATATTACTCATTCATTTAATCAAAAACCATATAGAAAAGAGATTAACAAATTCTTGGATGTCCTCGATTCGTAATTCCATTCGGGAAATCCAAAAAATCAATCTCAAAGAAAACAAAAAATCCTATTACATCAATCAAGATGAATGGGGAAATTTAATAGAAGAAGAAGTCATAGAAGATGCCATTGCTGATGCTAGTCTAGAAATAATGAATGGTAAATATACTCGTTCTCAATTATCAAATATCATCAATAGAGAGGAAATTATCAACACAGCAATTACTTTTTTATCTCTCACTTATACCTATTCAGCGAAAGAATTACCAGCAATTATGGATGATTATTTAAGTCAGTTAGTAGCAGATTAAAAACAATAAAATTAATAACAAAACTAATAACAAAACTAATAACAATCTAAATTCAAAATAAATCCCGGTAGTATATCTTCCCCTGATAATTCAGTGGGTAAATTTCTGATTTCTACATCCTTTCCTAAACGATAAATTTCTGCTTGTTGCTGTTGAGGATTGATCAACCATCCTAATTTTACCCCTGCATCCAGATATTCTTGCATTTTAGAACGCAGACTTTCTAAATTATCTGTTGCTGATCTTAATTCAATCACAAAATCCGGCGCAATGGGGGGAAATTTGCGTTTTTGTTCCGGGGTTAATGCTTCCCATCTTTCTTTTTTAATCCATGCAGCATCAGGAGAGCGATCGCCCCCATTTGGTAATTTAAAAATAGTGGAAGAACTAAAAGTATAACCCAATTTTGTTTGACGATTCCAAATACCTAAATCTATAATAAATTCTGCTTCTCTATTTCCGCTTTCTCCCCCCACTGGTGGCATAATAATTAAATCTCCTGTTGCTGTACGTTCAAATTGTAAATCACTGTTTTTTTGACATAATTGATAAAATTGATCATCAGTGAGATCAACACTATTTAAGTTTAACTGCAAGGGAGTAATCACCATAAAAAATATCCCAGTTAGTTAATTTAGTTAATTTAGTTATTTTGGCAATGGGTTGTAAATTACAACCCCAAGTTTAGCTTGATGATAATTAAATACTATCAGGATCTACACCTAAAGCTCTCAATCTTTCTGCTAATAATTGAGCGCGTTGTTCTGCTTTTTTCGCTCTTTCATCACCAGTCATTAAAACATTACCATCGTGATCGCACCACCGCAACCAAGTATCATTTCTACCTTCAAACTCTCCCTCCCACAAAGTTAAACCCAAACCAATTTCTTCTAACCAATGATCTGTAGTTTCTACATATCTTCTAGCTTTAAGATTATAAACTGTTAAAACTTTGTCTCCTAAATGTAAATGAGGATCATAAACAACATAATGATAAACCCGCATTTTTTCATATATTTGTAGCTTTTTACCTAATTCCTCACCTTCTTGGTTAGAAACTATTTCTATCGCTACTTCTGGAACTTTACCAAACTTCCAAACTAGATAACACCGGTTTTGTTTTTCCCACCAATTTTGCGGAATTTCTACATCAAAACTTACAAAAACATCAGGAACTATAGCGGGTTCACCATAGGTATGATAAACACCAACATTAGCTTCAGCTAAAAAAACTTGGTTCTGTAAAGAACTGTATAAAGAACCAACTAATAAACGTTGTTGTTTGGCAGATGCAAGATTATCCACTGGTGTATCATCTTCTGTAATTAGTAGGTTGGCATCCGGTATATCACAATTATCAATATCCTTGATTAAAACTTGCTCAACCATAGTTTTCTCTACTTTATCCACTACTGATAGAGTTTTTATTATAACAGGTGACAGGTGACAGGTGACAGGTGACAGGTGACAGCAATAAAACTATAGAAATTAGTTATTTCTCTGCGTTCTCTGTGTCTCTGTGGTTCGTTTCTTCCATCTTATTAATAAACAAAAACCGGAACTCTTTTATATGCAGGTGTGCCACTTTTCGGATCAATTTTCCCCTTAAATAACACATTCGCTTCAGGATAAAACATAAAACCCACCCCTTCACGAATTGCCCCACAAATAACTTCTATATCCTCTAATTCTCCCCCATCTCCCTTCACATTCACTCGTTGATGTGGGTGAAAACCTGCCTTTTTAATATCCAAAATATTCATCAAAATACAATGACGATGGGGCATATTTCTATATTTATCTTCACTGCGATAAACTACTGTATTATGTTGTCCATAACTGCGCCCTGTTCCCAATATTAAAACAATTCCTGGCTGATTTTCCTCAACTCCAAAATCTGATTTTTTAGGTATTGATAACTGGGGTAAAGGTGTTACAAACATCTGCGCTTTACCATCAGGTGTTTTAAATTTCGGTTCGTCAAAAATTCGCCCTTTAATGATAAATTCTTCTTTGGTTTTATCAATATCTCCGATTTGTTCATAACCAGGAATGGTTTTTGCAATTAATTCTCTCACATAAACTGGATCTTGTAATTTTCGCCAATTTACAGGACTTTCATTATGTACACGATGGGCAATTTCTGTAATTAATTCTATTTCGGAAATCAAATCAGAATTATGGGGTTGTAAATGGCTTGTACCTTCATCATTTAACCTCACAAAATTGTTACCTGATTCCGTTGTCGTTTTATGGGGATTTTCAAATCTGTTGAAAACTGGTAATATTAATGTTTGAGTTTTTCCTAATCCGTGAAAATGTCCTAAATTCGGTTTTGTAGATACATAAAATATGGTTTCTATTTGGGATAATGCTTGTTTTGCTTGCTGTAAATCTGGGTTTGCTGCATACAAATTTCCCCCTAAACAAAAGAGAGTATTCACCTTACCTTGTTCTGCTGCTTCTATTAAATCACGGGTATGATAACCCTGTGTTTCGCTGAGGGGTTTTCCTAATAGTTGGGATAGTGCTTGTTTGATTTCTTCTCGCAAGTGAACCGTAACACCCATTGATCCAAATCCTTGTACGTTGGAATGTCCTCTAATGGGCATTGTTCCTGCTCCAATTTTACCAGCGTTTCCTGTAATTAATGCGGTATTTGCTATACTTAATATGTTGTCAACTCCGTTTGCTTGTTGGGTTACACCCATCGCCCAGGCAAAAACTACTTTTGATGATTTACCAATTAATGAAGCTGTAGCGGTGATTTCTTCATAGGATAAACCGCAAGTTTGGGTGATGTTTTCCCAGGTTGTATTATTTGCATATTCTAAAATTTCTTCCCAGTTGTTTGTATAGGATTTCAGATATTCTCTGTTAACTAAATTCTGTTCAATTAATGATTTTTGCAACCCTACAAATAATGCTACATCACTACCGGGAATTGGTTGTAAATATAAGGTTGATATATCTGAACCACCTGTTAATAATGATTTGATGGGAAATGCAGGAGAGGCAAATTTAACTAAACCTATTTCTATTTGGGGGTTAATGATAATTACTTTACCGTTTCTTTCCCGTAGTTTGATTAATTCGTTCATTAATCTGGGGTGGTTTGCTGGTGCGTTAGAACCTATTAAAACTACACAATCACTGTGTTTTAGGTTCTCTAAACTTACCATTGATGTACCTGTACCGAATACTTTTTTTAACCCTACTGTTGAGGGGGCGTGACATAAATCAGAACAGTCTGCTAAATTATTACTACCTAGCGATAGCTTCGCTCGCCGCAGGCATCGCATTAATAATTGTAGTAAAAAAGCGGCTTCATTAGAAGAACGTCCAGAACTATAACTAGCGATTCTTTCTGGTGTTATACTAAATGCCTGTGCTGCAATTTGATAAACTTCTTCCCAGCTAATAGGTTGATAATGGGATGATCCGGATCTGAGAATGAGAGGATAGGTTAATCTTCCTAATTTATCGAATTCTTGAGAAGTCAGTTTTTGTAATTCACTAATATTATATTTTTGGAAAAATTCTGGTTTTATTCCTGGTTGCAATTCCGCAGATATAGCTTCTACACTTTTAGCACAACGTTGTAAATATTCCCCCGCTTCATTCACAAACCCCCCTTTTTGGCCACCTGTACCCCACGCACAGGATAAACACGCACTTTTATGATTGAGGGTTTGCCATAATTTTAACCCCTGGGGTGTCAGGGTTTGTTCTACCCAATATTCAATTACTGGGAAACCACCACCAGAAGATAAGTTAGACTCGCTTTCAGGTAATTTATCCATAGTTAGGTGATTAGTGACTGGGGACTGGGGACTGGGTTAAAATGACTGTCTGTTCTTACCCAGTTAGCGCCTGTTCTAACTAAATATTATGATCAATAAAAATAATTTTTTCTATCCCAATCACCAATTACCAATTACCCATTACCTGTTATTCCTCTATCACTTCTACTAAGTCTTCAATCATGACATCAAAGGTACGTGCTAATTTCTGAATGGCTGTAAAATCTACCATTGCCATCCCTGGCGATCGCGCGTAGGTTCTTAATGTACTATACACAACACCAGAACGATCTGAGACTTCTTTGATCGTCCAACCTTTTTCCGCTGCTAGTTCTCTGACTCTTAATCTAATGATTCCCATTGACTCTTGACATTCGACTAGAGTTAATCCTATAATTATACTATAATTTGAATTTAATGTGAATTTAATTTGAATGAATTTGAAATTTAAAAGGATTTTTTAAGTAAAATGATCGCCCCTAGATTAAAAAGCGATCATTAATATATTTTGTTAACCAGAGTAGATAGTTACCTGCGTTAGCAAACGAAGTAAAACCTACCCTAATTATCAGGTGCTTCTATGATACCATCTACCCTAGAAAAAATCACCCCCATTCGGTCATCAAAAATATTACATAAATCTTCTGTAATTCACCCCCAGGCGAGATTTGTCACTGAAGAGGCGGTGTGTTTAATTTTTGGGATTAGTTTTGCAGATATATATACAGTAGAATGCTGGCGTTATGTAGTTTACGTACACGCTAAAGGTGTGAGTAAGTTTGTCAGTTATGCAGATTTTCCCCCCATTGTGGATGTTGGCGCACCCACATATCAAGACCGGGTAAAATGGCGGAAACGGTGGCGGAAAACTCCAAAAAACCAAGAAAAAAGATATGCACCCCAATGGTGGGCAGAATTTTTTACACTCCAGTTCCAGAATGCTGGTTCAGAATATGAATTACAACAATGGCGGCAGTTGTTAGTATCAGTTAACTTTGCCTTTTCTCCGTTAACTTTACAACAACTGCAAGTTGTAGGGAATGAAGAATTTAGAATTTAGAATTTAGAATTTAGAATTGCTAAAACTCTTTTCTTCCCCTGCTCCCCCTGCTCCCCCTGCTTCATGCCCTATTCTTTATTTGCTGCTCGGTTAGCTCTTGCTTCAGCGGAAGTCATGACTTCTGCCATATTTTCGACCACTTCACCGGGGTAGTTTTCTAGGACTCTGGTAGATACGGCGACTCTACCTTTACCTTCGTCTATGTCAATGATGACGGCTTTAATTTCTTGACCGATGGTAAAGACTTTATCCAAGGACTCTATAAATTTTTGGCTAATTTGTTTGATGTGTAGTAAGGCACTCATGCCGTCTAGGTCTACAAATACACCAAAGGGTTTGATACCTGTGATTTTGCCTGTGACTAATTGACCAACTTCTAATAAACTGAAGTTACTGGAACGAGCCGCTAAACGTTGGGAAAAGATTAATTTTTTGGTGTTGCGATTGACTTCTATAAAACCAACGGTGAGAGCTTGACTTTTTAATGCTTCTAGGTTGTCTTTTTCTACTAGGTGGGAACGGGGAATAAAACCGCGTAAAGATAAGACTTCTACAGTTACACCACCTTTATTCACACCTGTTACCCGGACTTGGACGGTTTGGGAATTTTCTAGCATTTGTTCTAGTTTGTCCCAGTTGTGTTTGAGTTCTAATTGTTTACGAGAAAGGGTAACTTGACCTTCAGCGTCCTGATCTCTGATAATCAAAAACTCCAGTTCTTCATTTAAGGGTAATACTTCCGATAAATCAGTAACTGGTCTCAAGGAAGCCTCGTCACGGGGTAGAAAAGCTGACGATTTACCACCAATATCAACATAAGCACCATCATGGTCTAATTGGAAGGCTTTACCATGTACTATTTGCCCTTTTTGAAATTGGTAATCGTGTTTTTCTAATGCTTTAGCGAAATCGTCCATTGAAAATGGCGAGTTGGCTGTTTGAGAAAGTTTTGATTCGGAATTCATGACGTTTGAAGGTAAATTGTTTTTTATTCAGTGATCAGTGATCAGTGATCAGTTATCAGTGTCCAGGTGTTGGGTAAATAGTTGTTGAACTTTTTCCCAAGCGTCTGTCGCTGCTTTAGAATTATAACTGGCACGACGATCACAGAAAAACCCGTGATCAGATCCATCGTAGCGAAACACGCGGTGGGAAATGTTGTGTTTTTGTAATTCTGCTTCGATTTCGTCTATTTGTTCTTTGGGAATGCTGGCATCATCCATGCCAAAAAAGGTGTAAATAGTGCCTGTAATGTTTGGGGTAAGGGTGATGGTGGGTTTGTCTCCGCCGGGGGTGCGGGTGGTAATTCCTGCGCCGTAAAATGATGCTGTGGCTTGAATGTCTGGGAGGGTGGCGGCTAGGTAGGCGACGTGACCACCAAAACAGAAGCCAATACAACCAAAGGATTTTTTAACGTTGGCAAGTGTTTTCAGATGGTTAATGGCGGCTTGAATGTCGCTGAGTAATTCTTGGGCTGTGGTTTGTGACCAGGCGTATTTTCTGCCTATTTCAATATCTTCTGGGGTGTAGCCGGTTTCAAAGCCTGGCGCTTGACGTTGAAAGAGTGCGGGGGCGATCGCCACATAACCAAGTTTGGCTATTCTTTCTGTAACATCCCGGATGTGAACGTTAACCCCAAATATTTCTTGTAAAACGACAATTCCTGGATAATTTCCTGGTTCTGTGGGTTGTGCTATGTAAGCATCTATTTGTAAATCTTGGTTTGGGTGAGGAATTTTAACTTTTGTGGTGTCAATTGCTCGCTCTGTCATCATAATTTTCGCTAAGATTATCTAAAATTATCTAAAATTATTAGGTTATTTGATATAACTATGCCAGTGTACTCAGGATATTTTCTAGTTAATTATTAATTCACCCATAACCATCCAAAATTAACAAAATATATAACAGGTAGATACACAAATAGTTGAGTTACCAGTAGTTAGGAGAATTGTTAATGATCCAATTCCGTATTCAACCAGATAGTGAAATTCCCGCATCGAGTCAATTATTTAACCAGATCCGTTTTGCGATCGCCTCTGGTCAGTATTCCCCCGGTTATAAATTACCCAGTACCAGGGCTTTAGCCATGCAAACCGGACTCCATCGTAATACTGTCAGTAAAGTATACCGTCAGTTGGAAGACGAAGGATTTGTAGAAAGTCTGGCAGGTTCGGGAATTTATGTCCGTCCTCAAGGTCATGAAGGCGGTAGTAGGTTACAGTCACCTATTCTTAAACAATATCCTGAAGCATATAAAATAGTTCAAAAAACCTTAGATGAACTTTTAAATCAAGGTTGTTCTCTTAACCAAGCCAGAGAATTATTTTTAGCGGAAGTTGACTGGCGTTTGCGTTGTAGTGCGAGGGTGTTGGTAGTTGTCCCATCTCAAGATATCGGCGCTGGGGAATTAATGGGAGATGAATTAGAAGAGGCTTTGGAAATTCCTGTACAGTTAGTAACAACAGAAGAATTAGCCGCAGTTTTAGAACAAACTACTTCTGCTACTTTAGTTACCAGTAGATATTTTATCGGAGAAGTAGAGGCGATCGCCGCACCCAAAGCAGTACGAGTCATACCCTTAGATATTCACGACTACGCCAAAGAACTCAATGTTGTTAAAAGTTTACCTAAATCCAGTTGTATAGGTATAGTTAGTCTCAGTCCCGGCATACTCCGCGCCACAGAAGTAATATTACATGGTTTACGGGGTGAAGAACTATTAGTCATGACTTCCCAACCCAAGGACGCATATAAATTAAACGCTATAGTCAAACGTTCGGAAATGATTTTTTGCACAGATCAAGTCAGTTATTCCATGGCACAGGCCGCCATGCAACTGGTTTTAGAAGACCTAATTAGATCACCCAAATTAATCCGCTGTGGTAATTATATCGGTTCTCATTCTATTAATTTACTAAAACGTGAACTAGGGTTAGTTTAAGAGAAGTCAGGATATCAAGGAGTCAGGAGTCAGGAGTCAGGAGTCAGGATATCAAGGAGTCAGGAGATCGAGAATTTCTTTCTAGTCGGTTTTAACCGACTTTTGCTATTAGACAGGGAATTTATTCCCTGGTGATTTTTAACTGGCGATTTTTAACAACTAACAACAGATCAAGGAGTTATTTGAGCTATCAATTCATTGTCAAATATTTGACTTTCCTAAACTTCATGATTACGGTGTTTTCTCATAAATGATTTAGGATTGCTATATATATACTTTTTTATTGTTGCAACTACACAAATAATTATACATATATACTTGCTGATGCGTTGAATTTACAGGAAACAGTCAGGAAACAGTAGATATTTGGTAAAAATCAAATATAATCAGATAAGTAAAACGACGTGAAAAAATAAACGTAGGTAAAAAATGTAAATCGCACTAAAAACCTCTTCACTCTTGCCTTTTGCCTTGCCACAACGATAAATTTCAATGCCGACCTACTGAGAGTTTTTTTATTCTATATTTATAGACTTACGTAAATGATACGTTCAATTATACTCGGAACTTTATTAATATTACTCACTGCCTGTACTAGCCTAATTTTATTTCCTTCTTATCAAATAGTAGAAAAAGCAATTAAAATTCAAGTTGAACAAACCCAAAAAGATTTACAATCAAAGTTAGATTTAGATTTTCAAAAATTTGATATTCAAAAGGTGTTTATTACCCAAAAAGAACCTGTCACATTCGGTAAATTACCTACTTATCATATCCAAGGTACATATCAATTAGATGTCAAATTACCAGATCAAAAACTCACACAACCAGAAAAACAATTTGATATTTATTTACAAATTCAGCAAGAAGGTAAGAGTTGGCGTTTGTTAGTTCCAGAAACCCAAAATAATCAGGATAATACCCCTATTTGGCACAGTTATTTAGTTTTATAATTAGGTTTTGTTATTCAATTTCAACCCTAAATCAATAAAACATAATATTCCCATGACCAATTACCCATTACCTATTACCTATTACCAATTACCCATTTAATAAACTCTACCTTTCCAAGCACCACCAACACCTTGCCAATGTCGTTTAGCTGAGTCTATAGTCATTACAGTATAAAATAGGGCAATTATCGGTAAACAAAAAGCAAACCATAAAGGAACTTTGTAAAATGCGACAATAGGAAAATAGGCAAAACTCATTAATAACCAAGTGCATAAACCCACGACAGAAATTAACCAATTGCCTAATAATAAACCTAAGAATATTCCTAATATTGGTAAAATATAAACTACTATCATTCCTAATACACTACCAAATAATAAAAAAGGAGAATAATTTAATTGTGTATAGGCACTTCTAGCTACCATATTCCAGATAGTTTCTAAAGAGTCATAAGGACGTAAACTATAAGTTAAAGAAGTCAATCCTAACCAAATTTTACCTTGATGAGATTTAACAGCTTTAGCAAGGGAACAGTCATCAATTAACGCTGTTCTAATTGTAGTTAAACCACCGATTTTAGTTAACATTTTCCTACTGATTAAAATACAACCACCAGCCGCAGCAGCGGTGGATTTTTTGGGGTTATTTACCCAACGGAAAGGATATAATTTTTGAAAGAAAAATACGAAAGCTGGAATTAATAATTTTTCCCAAAAACTTTGACAGCGTAGTTTTACCATCAAAGAAACTAAATCTAAATTATCTGTTTCTGCTTTAGTAATTAATCGGCGTAAATTACTGATATGATGTTCTATGTCAGCATCAGTAAATAAAATATAGTCTGGTTGATAATTTAGTTGTAATTGATTAGCTAATTGAACACCTTGCTGCATTGCCCAAAGTTTACCAGTCCAACCAGGAGGTAAATCTTCACTGGTAATAATTTTTAATCTTGAGGTTTTATTAACTGCGTAGGCTACACCCTCAGCTACATTTGCTGTACCATCTGCACTTTGATCATCAACTAATAATACTTTAAATTCTCCAGGATAATCTTGTAAAAGTAGCGATCGCAAACTCACAGGAATCACATCAGCTTCATTTCTAGCAGGAACAATCACGCATACTTTTGGTAATCTAGCTAAAGCAGAACTTTTAATTGGTAATTGTTGATCTACTCGCCAAAATTGCCCCCAGAACAAAATTAAAAACAACCATATTATTAAACATAAAATCATCAAACCTAATATGAAATCTATCATTATTAACTACCTAATTATTATCATTTTTAAAACTCATACTTATTGAAAATAACTATGCTAATTTATCCGCGTTTTTTGAACAGATTGATTTTCTTCCCAATAGCATACATGATTTTTGAATTTTAGCAAAGATGATTTATTCTCTAATGTATGTCCATAACTACTGTTTGGTGTTCAAGTTAAAAACAAAATGCAAACACAAGAAAGAAGCAAAGTCAAGTCACTCACAGAAGCAATTACCGCTAGTCAACAACATTTACTATCAATTCAAAAACCCGATGGTTACTGGTGGGCGGAATTAGAATCAAATGTTACTATCACCGCCGAATCCGTATTATTACATAAAATTTGGGGAACAGATAAAACTCGACCTTTGCATAAAGTAGAAACATATCTGCGATCGCAACAACGAGAACATGGGGGATGGGAACTATTTTATGGTGACGGTGGAGAACTAAGTACCAGTGTCGAGGCATACATGGCTTTACGATTATTGGGTGTACCTGCGACAGATCCCGATCTGATCAAAGCAAAATCTTTTATTTTAGGAAAAGGTGGTATTAGTAAAACCAGAATTTTCACTAAATTACATCTAGCTTTAATAGGTTGTTATCAATGGCAAGGACTACCATCTTTACCACCTTGGGTAATGTTATTACCAGAACAATTTCCTTTCAATATTTACGAACTTTCTAGCTGGGCGCGTTCTAGTACCGTACCTTTATTAATAGTATTTGATCAAAAACCCATCTTTACAATTGATACACCAATTAATTTAGATGAATTATATACAGAAGGTGTGGAAAATGTCAAGTGGGAGTTACCAAAAAATGGGGATTGGTCTGATATATTTAACATCTTGGATAATGGGTTTAAATTAGCAGAAAGTTTGAATTTAGTACCATTTCGAGAAGAAGGAATTAAAGCCGCTGAAAAATGGATCATTGAACGTCAAGAAGCTACAGGAGATTGGGGGGGAATTATTCCTGCTATGTTAAATTCTTTGTTAGCATTAAAATGTCTAAATTATGATGCAGATGATCCAATTATATACCGAGGTTTAAAAGCAATTGATAATTTCGCAATTGAAACAGAAAATAGTTACTGTATACAACCTTGTGTTTCGCCTGTATGGGATACAGCGTGGGTAATTCGGGCATTATGCGATTCAGGTTTTCCCCCAGATCATCCCGTAATTAGTAAAGCTGGGCAATGGTTAATAGATAAACAAATTCTTGATTATGGCGATTGGTTTGTGAAAAATAAACAAGGTAAACCCGGTGCTTGGGCGTTTGAATTTGATAATAGATTTTATCCAGATGTAGATGATTCGGCTGTAGTTGTAATGGCTTTACATCAAGCTAAATTACCTAATGAAAATCTGAAAAAACAAGCCATGAAACGGGCTTTGTATTGGATTGAATCTATGCAGTGTAAGCCAGGAGGATGGGCAGCTTTTGATATTGATAATGATCAAGATTGGATCAATTCAATTCCCTATGGTGATTTGAAAGCAATGATTGATCCTAATACCGCTGATGTCACTGCTAGAGTATTAGAAATGTTGGGTGTTTGTAACCTATCAATTCCTCAAGAAAAGTTAGAAAAAGCCTTACATTATCTAATTAATGAACAAGAACAAGAAGGTTGTTGGTTTGGACGCTGGGGAGTAAATTATATATATGGTACAAGTGGTGTTTTATCAGCTTTAGCTGTAATTGATCCTCAAAAATATCACACCCAAATAGAAAAAGGTGCAGCATGGTTAATGAAGGTACAAAATACTGATGGTGGATGGGGAGAAACTTGTTTTAGTTACAACGATCCTAGTTTAAAAGGCCAAGGAGAGAGTACCGCATCACAAACCGCTTGGGCTTTAATTGGTTTAATCTCTGCTTTAGATGTGATCGGAAAAAAAGCTCTACCTAATATTGACAAAGGTGTAAATTATTTACTAGCAAGTCAGCAGTCTGATGGTACATGGGATGAGTCTTATTTTACTGGTACTGGTTTTCCTTGTCATTTTTATCTTAAATATCACCTCTATCAGCAGTATTTTCCCTTAATAGCATTGGGAAGATATCAAGCAATTATCTAAATACGTTGAGGGAGCGACAAGCAATGTGAAACAAAGATAGGGAAAGGGTTTAAGGTGATCAACTCCTGAAAAAATATCGTCTTCATTGAAGGTCAACTATGCTGGTATTAAGTGGTTAGACTATGATAAACCCTAAATACACCAAGATAAAACTCTGGCCGATAGTAGAGTGAGTTATAAAAAAACCCCACACCCTACACCCTACACCCTAAACCCTGCCTCAACTTTAGTTTCTTTGTTGCTCCCTGAACTAAAAAAGGTTTGCTGTAAAAGTAAAAGTCAAGAGGTTCAAGGAGTTAGTTGGGGTTTAGCACTTCTAAACTCCTACAGAAGCAGGATAATATCTGCTTATTTACTGTGCTGTTAACATTTAACTAACGAATAAATACTTACGGGGGATAAAACTTTAAATACAAAGTGAAGACATCTGAGAATAATTTAAAAATTCTATAAAGATACAAAATTATCAGTATTATTTCTGTTGTTTACATTATACTTATCTCAGATTCTTAGCTCAGGTTCAACAATTATGTCATCTATCAACAATAAGTCTCAGAACACAAAACAGTTTACCGATACGACAAAAAATACTCATACTCAGACAGAGAAACCTGATATTTACACTTTAGAGAATTTAATCCAAACCTTAGAAGAAGCTGCGAATTACTTAGCATTTCAATAACCTGCATTATTCATTACCGCAAAAATGGCGATCGCCAGTTGTTACTCTGGGGTTATACTCTAAGTAATTATGCAGCAAATCACAGCCTTTATCTACTAGAGTATTTAATTGCAGATCAGAGAGGTTACGGATAATAACTCCGTGACCACTACTTACTACCAGGGTGTTACCATCACGACTAAAGTTGACACTGGTTAGTTCGTCTTTTTCTCCTTTTAAAATCATCTGTAAGTTACCTTCCAGATCCCAAATCCTAATTTTATCATCACTGTTAGCGGCAAGAGTTTTACCGTCAGGACTAAACACTACACCAATAAAGTTATCACCATCACCGGATAGTTTGTACTTTAATTTACCATCACGATCCCAGATTATCACTGTACTGTCAATACTAGCAGAAGCCAAATATTTACCATTAGGAGACCAAGCTACACCGTTTACTTGTCGAGAATGTGCTTGTAAATCATATAAAAATTTACCTTCACGACTCCATATTTTTACTAACTTGTCATCACTAGCAGATGCTAACAACTTACCGTCAGGACTGAAGCTAACCCAATTAACAACATTAGTATGATCTGTTAAGTCGTAAAGTATTTTACCTGATTTATTCCATATTTTTACTGTCCCATCTTTACTAGCAGATGCTAATAACTCACCATCAGCAGACCAAGACACAGCCAAAACTGTATCTTTGTGACCCGTAAGGCTGTTAATAAGTTTACCTTTTCGACTCCATATTTTTACGGTTTTATCTTTACTAGCAGAAGCCAGATATTGACCATCAGCAGACCAAGCTACACCCCATACTTGATCTTGATGTCCTCTGAGTAGGTTAATAATTTTACCATCTTTATTAAGTAATTTAACGGTATCATCTAAACTGCCAATAGCCAACATTTTATCATCTGGACTGAAACTAGCACTTGTTGCCCATGTATCATTATTAATGTGGTTTCCTAGTAAGACATCATCCCAAAGCCAAATTTTTACGGTTTTATCTCTACCCGCAGATAATAGTCTCTTTCCATCGGGGCTAAAAGTGACACTGTTTACCCAGTTATGATGACCTCTGAGAGTTCCTAGTAAAGTACCGGATACACTCCATAATTTTACGGTTTCATCGGTACTTGCGGAAGCAATAATTTTACCATTGGGGCTAAAATTAACACTGGTAACAGCAGAGGTATGACCTGAAAGGGTTCTGAGTAGTTTACCTTCTTGATTCCATAATCTGATACTTTTGTCTAAGCTGGCCGCTGCAATGATTGTACCATCAGGAGACCAGGCAACACTTTTAAGGGCTTCTTCAGAGCCTAATAACTCTTTAATCAGTTTACCTTCTCGATTCCAGAGTTTTACAGTATGATCTGCACTAGCTGATGCTAAAATTTGACCATCAGGAGACCAAGCTAGTCCTAAAACAGCATCTTTATGATCAGTAATTGTAGTAATATTTTTACCTTTTTTAGTCCATAATTTCACTGTATTATCAGCACTAGCAGAGGCGATAATTTCCCCGTCAGGACTGAAAATAGCACTATTAATAACTGAGGTGTGTCCTTTGATAGTGTTTAATATATTACCTTCTCTATCCCAAAGTTTGACGGTGTGATCCTGACTACCGGAAATGATCACCTGACTATCAGGACTAAAGCTAACGCTATTTACTACTTTTTGATGTCCTTGTAAGGTTTTTAATAATTTACCGTTTGGATACCAAAGATTGATAGTTTCATCTGCACTAGCAGAAGCAATTAAAGAACTATCAGGACTAATAACAACACTATTTACACCAGAAAGATGACCTTCTAACCGATTAGTTTCTTTTAATCCATAAACTGACTGATATAACGAAGTTAATACTTTTTCCCTAGTTTGAGAACTGACTAATAAAGTTTGCTGGAGTTTTTTTCCTGCTTTTAAGCTATCTTTAAGAGAATCAATACCTTTTTGAGAAGCAAAGAGAGTTTCACTAGAAGCACTAAGGGTTTTAATTTCGCTATTGAGGGAAGTAATTACGGATACAGTTAAGCCGATGATAGCAAATACAGAAGCAGCTAAAGCTATTTTTAAACTCCGGTTTAACCGCGCTTCACTTAACCTTTGTTTTTCCCGACTTGCTGCTAATTGGGCGGTTAATTCTTTCTCTTTGAGTTCTCCACGCAGAGATTCTATTTCTAACTGACTTAGTTCTTCACGTTTGCGTAATTGGCGTAATTCAGCAACTAAATCTGTACCTGTGATAGACTGTGTATGTACTAGGATATCTTGCTGTTTTTGTTGTTTAAGTTCACTTTTTAGATATTCAATTTCTTTATTACTATTTTCTACTTTACTGCGTAATTGATTTAATTGTAATTGCAGACTATATTCTTGTTGTTGTAGATAGCGAATTAAATCTACCAAGTAATCATGAATTAGTTGATAGCGTTCGGGAACATCAGGAAATAAGACAACTAAACCAGAACTAACAAGGATTTTCAAAATTAATTCTAGTTGATTTGTTGTTTCTAATTCTGCTAATTCAACCGCTAATTCTGCCTGAGTTTTAAAAGGACGTTGATTACTTTCATCAGTTAATAAATACAAAACTATTAATGCTGCTCGTTCGTTATTTTGTCCACAGTCTTTGATTAATTCTCTAATGTATCTTTCAATCAGTTTATTGGGGCGAAATTGTTGATATTGGGAGAGTGTGGTAATTCTTTCATCTTGTAATTGTGCGCCTACTACTTGTAATTCAATAGGGCGAACTTCTCCCAGTTCTGAAGATAAATCTTCAACTAAAGCATCTATTAAATCCGGTTCTAGGTGCAATTGGGAACGGGAAGTTAATTGATGAATAATTGTTTTTGTGTATTCAGGGGAGAAATTATTTAATTGATAGCGGATGCTTTTATCAAGAATGTTGTGATTTACCGCTTCAACTGCGGCCAGGTTTTTAAATTCTAAAAGCCGATGTAGATAATCTTCTCGTAAGGAAAAAATCACTTTTACAAAAGATATATTCAAACATTCACTGATAAAAATATCAAAATTACGTTGTTGTTCTGGGTTATCTTGAATAAAGAAAAATTCTTCAAATTGATCAAAAATTAAGACTGTAATTAAATAATGATTAGCGTTTTCTTTAAGTTGTTTGAAAATTCCCTCTGTGGTATTTATAGGATTAGTGTTAGATGTAAATTTCGGTGTAATTTCTGCGGTTTGATATTGACTAATGGCTGTTTGTAAGGATATTCCTAATTCTCTCACCCAGTCGGTATAAATTTGTAAAACCACAGGAATAGCAATTTGATCACCGATAGCGCGGTTTTGTAATGCAGGTATCAAACCGGCGGTGACAGTGGAACTTTTACCAACACCAGAGGGGCCATGAATAATGATCAGTTTATAGTCAGCGCGGCTAATTCTGCCAATTAGGTTATTTATATCACCTTCTCGACCGGAAGCAACAATTTCTAAAGCAACGCTACTATTTCCCGACGCAGACATCACAGCGGGGTTAGTAACTTTGCGTTGGGGTTGTAAACGCCCAGCACCGATGAAAGCACGGAAACCATATTGTTGTTCTACAGAACGGCGTTTTTGCCGAATTAAGTAGGCTTCTAAATAACAACCAGCCTGAAAATAGAGCGATCTCAGGTTTTTTAATAAGCGAATATAACGGTGGGCATCAAATTGATGTTCACTGTTTTCTAAAGCTAAAGGTAGTTCTGTTTTAGCGATTTCTAAATATTCAGATGAACCTGTAGTATTACCAATTTGTTCTTGAGATTTTGCTAGTGTTAAATAATAGATTTGTTTGAGCAATAAAGGAAATAAAGATTGATCAGCGGTGTTATTTTGTTCTGCTTCTTTTAAGTTCAATAAGGCAATGTGAGCTAAAATACTAGCTTTGCGCCAACGAGACTGTTTCACAGCAACTATAGCTAGTAAACCATAATCACAAGAAAGTTGTACTTGATTACCATAAATCCGATGTAGTTCTAAGGATTTTTCACCAACATTTTGTAACTCTTGCCAATCTCCTAAACCTTGGAGAATATCAGTTAAATGCACAATAAATTCCGATACTAAATCGGCTCTATTGGCTAGATTAAATGTTTGGAGACATTGCTGTAAATAAATTTTTGCTGTCTGTAAACATTGACGGCGATCTGTTTTATTTTCTTCTGAAAGTCGGCAGTAACATAAACCAATATACAGTAATAAAACCCCTTTTTTAAGTAAATGGGAAGTAGCAGATTTTGGTATGGGAATAGATATTGATAAATTATCCCATTCAATAATTTTTTCCTGTTCCCATTTTTGGAAAATGTTACTGTTTTCTGCCTCTATTTGCTGATACCAAAATAGTAAACTTTTACGAAAATGATTTAAAGCAGAAATTATTCTATCACCAACATAATCATCTAAGCCAAATACAAATTGTAAACTGGCATTTAACGCAGAGTCTAAGGTAATACCTCGATGTTCTAAATCTTTGATGGCAAAATGTAATTCATGGCTATGTACCCAAACTTGCTCTATAGTAGGATAATAGGTTTTAAGATGATAATTTTGGGAATTTTGTTTATGTAAAGCCTGGGAAAATAAGGATTCAGTTTCCTGTTTGAGAAATTCTAATAAATCAGGAGAACTCATAGTAAATGCAATTGGCGTTGCTGCCCAACTTGCAAAATCAGGAGCTAATTTGATAACCTTAGATAAAACTGGTTCATTCACCCAAATTACCATCGGAAAAGGATGTCTTTTGCGAAATTCATCCCGAATTTGATTGACAGAAATTAGTAAATCATCAACATTTTCTACTAATTCTAAACCTAAAATGATTAAAGCTGCTGGTGTTTCTGTAAATTGCTGTAAATGAATACTTGTGTATATGCTAAGGGAGTTTTGAGATAGTAATATTTTTTCAATCTTGCCAGATTTCCATTCTATTGCTGTGAGTTTTTCTAAGATTACATCTCGTAAACTCCCATAATTACAACAGACTAAAACCACAGAGAATTCCCCCTGGGAAAAAGAAATTGCTCTGGTTAAACTACGAAAGGCACGATCATTATTATTATTGATATTTACTGCTGAGTTTCCTTCAACCATGATTTGAATTTCGGTGTTTCTGCTAATACGGGGTTGATACCAAACCAAGCTCCTTGTTGATCGCGGTATTCAAATACAAATAAACTCCGTAATAATGTGTGGTATTCTATGTCGCCTCTGACTCTTTGTTCCCGCATAACTTGAAAAATTAACTCCCATTCATGAGGATCAATTGCATTAGCGCGGAAATCTCTTTGTCTTTGAATTACTAATTCTAAACATTCCCGATTAAAAGGAGGATCTTGTTCTCGCAAACAATCAAATAATAATCCTAATAAATCACGAACATGACCACCACTTACTAAACATAAACGATCTAGAGTGTGTTGATGATCAAATAGTTCCTGAATTAAGTTTAGGCGATCGCCTGGTAAAATGTCAGGAAAAGCTCTTGCGAGTACCATCTGTCTCATCAATTCTAACCCTTCTGTGTATACCTCTCCTGTCCGTAACAAAACAGGAATCATTGGTAACACTTTTGGCGCAACTCCACCACCTAAACGATGTTGTAATTGGGCGCTATCGTTGGAGAAAGTTAAGGATAAAGGAATAGTATAAACAATATGACAATTGAGTTTGCGTAACTGTTCACCACGTTCTATAAATAGATATTCAGGAAGCGATCGCCCGGAAGGAATTGGACGAAATGAAACCCGATCTAAATTATCAACAATTACCACCAAACCTTTTTTACCTTTGGTTTTAAGTACAGTGGTAGCAGGTTCTAAAAGTTCCTGATTAATAGATAGTAAAATATTCTCAGTTCGTGGTTCTAAGTAATCTCTTAATCTGCGTCGTAATTGGGGACTTTCTTTAGTTCTTGCCGTAATTTTAGCAATTCCTACAGATAATTCTGCCTCTACACCCAAATCTATTGGTGTTTGTAGAAAATCTACAATCTCATCAAATAATTTACTAAAATATCCCGGTTTCAGGCTAATTTTCATAGTTTCTAAACTTTCACTCACCTGGCCAGCAATAGCTAAAAGAATGTCAGTAACATCTATATCCGCCATTTCTAAGACACGGGTAGACTCAAAATATATGACATGAAATTTTTGCGCTTCTAGCTCTGCTTTTAAACGTAGTAATTCCGTAGATTTACCACAACCCAAATGTCCTGTAAACAATTGACAAGTCGGTGTATGTGGGGAAATTCTGGTAATAGTTCTTAGTAAAGCTTCAATAATTCTACCACCTCGTACCGAGGCAAAATCAATATAGTATAGGCTGTCAACCGCATTTTCCATCATTAATGGAGTGCTAGGATTACAAGCCTGATAAAATCTTTCTAAATTTAGGAGCATGATCAATCTACTTTCATTTCAAAACGGGGGATAGCAAGAAGAGGAAATATCAAATAAATTCCTCTTATCCTATCACTTCTAATTTTCAAATCCCCATTCCTGAATTTTGATCATAAAATCTCCGGGATTACTGAGATGATTGTAAATTATATTTATTGATAGTTTTCTTTACTTAATCATCCTAAATTTTGCTGATAGTTACACAGTACAATCACCTCTATTTAAACAGCTTTTATTTTCATCATTTTGATCATCTCTAGCAGCAATATTTTGGGATTTTGTAACGAAATTATCATTATTTTCAGCCAAATTTGCAGATAATATAGAATCAGCAGCATTATTCACAAATAAATGAATCTCATTAGAAACACCTGAATAAGATAACAACAAATACATTGGTAATGGCATGAAGGCCTGATAAAGTTTACTGTTCACATTCCACCTCTGTTAACTTTTGAGTAATTGTCAAAACCAAATATTTCATCTGTTGTCTTAAAGACAATAGACAAGAAAATACAGTGTAATTTTCAGTAATTGAAAATTCATCTCTCACAGGAGAGTTAGGCAATTTGTTCAAACATAAACAAACATAAACTTGTTAGTTAGTTTGGTTATACCAATTCTCTATGAAGTTGCACTTAATTTTTTTTACTAACCGCAAAGTACACAAAGTACACAAAGGAAGACAGTAAATTAAGACGTTAAAGATTTAGTGCAATGTTACAGAGAAATGGTATTAGATACTTTGTAATTATGTTGTCGCGCACAGTTTTATTTGTAGTAAAAAGTCGAAATCAAATAGTGTTTTAAGTGAAATCACCCCTGTGCGTGTTTGATTAATTACTTATACAAAAACATCACCATCTACCCGGAAAATATCCCCAATCTTTTCAAACCTGTGTTTCTAGTCGCTCTGGCAGATAAAATAGTTAAGGAATGTTGCCTAAAGACTCAGTTATGACACCTTTACCAGAAACAGACGCAATAAACACTCCCGATGTTCACATAGAGGAAGACAAAAACTCAGTAGTTGATCCCTTGGATGAACTACCAGATGACGTAGAAATGTCGTTTTTTGACCATTTAGAAGAATTACGACAGCGAATTTTTTACTCTCTCATCGCTGTTGCGGTGTGTGTGGTTGGTTGTTTTATCGTCGTTAAACCCTTGGTACAAATACTGGAAGTACCCGCAAATGGAATCAAATTCCTCCAACTAGCACCGGGTGAATATTTCTTTGTTTCCATTAAAGTAGCGGGTTACAGCGGTTTAGTGCTGGCAACTCCTTTCATTCTTTATCAAGTTGTGCAATTTGTACTACCCGGTTTAACTCGTCGTGAACGTCGTTTATTAGCCCCTGTGGTTTTTGGATCGAGTATTTTATTCTTAACTGGTTTAGTATTTGCTTATTTTATACTTATTCCCGCAGCGTTAAACTTTTTCATTAACTACGGTGCTGATGTGGTAGAACAACTATGGTCAATTGAAAAATATTTTGAATTTGTACTTTTGCTATTATTTAGTACCGGTTTAGCGTTTCAAGTTCCCGTTATTCAATTATTATTAAGTAATTTAGGTATAGTTTCTTCAACTCAAATGTTAGCCGGTTGGCGGTTTGTGATTATGTTTGCAGTGGTTTTAGGTGCGGTGTTAACACCTTCTACTGATCCTTTAACTCAAAGTTTATTAGCAGGTGCGGTTTTAGGGTTGTATTTTGGTGGTATTGGGTTGGTGAAATTAACAGGTAAGTAATAGGAAATGGGGAATGGGGAATGGGGAATGGGTAATAATTTATTGATCGCAGATCAAACTCATCCTCAACGAAGTGAACGATCTTGACGGGTTTCTTGCTGCCATAGAATTGGGTCAATATCAGTCATAGTTTGACTCATAGCTAGTTTTTCTAATATTTCAGCCATTCTCTGTCCCCGTGCTTTTTTATCTATAACTTCTTCATTTTCTAGCAATGTAACATGAACTGGGGTTAGTTTTTCTCCCAATGCAGGTACATCATCAATCCACTCTAAACGACTTCCTTTTAACCAAGCTCTAAATGTTTTTAGCATAATTTCATCTTTACTCTATATGTATTATTACTTCTGTCAGTCATTACTAGCAACATTCTATATAAATGTTAAAATAAAAATATTAATTGAACATATAGCAATCCTAAATGAGTTATGAACAGGGAACATAATGAAGCAGCTTGGGAAAATCAAATGTTTGGTGATTCGTAAAAAATTTAAACAACCACTTG
>RDXV01000323.1 GCA_004292695.1 Nostocales cyanobacterium
CGTGTTAGCCTGTGGACTAGATAGTGCCGACACTTCTAGGGTGAAGCAGGAAGAAAAAGCTGGCTCTTGTTAGCATTAGTTAGCTTTTTTGTATCGGTGTACTACCGTCACTACCATTATGGCCAATAGCACCTTTATTTCCTTGATCTTTAACGTGATCTTTTGCTCCTAATGACATTCCTTTAGATGCTGTTAATGCACCTACGGGACGGACTTTTTTTAGGTAGGCGATCGCCTCATCAACTGCTGCTATACCTTCTTGAGTAACTAAGTAAGTATTATCAGAAATTTTCACTTTATTACCCTCAAACCGCCGACGATAGTTTTCTAAAATGGGAATATATGATTTTGGATTAGTTCTAATTTTGTTAGTTTCATTAATTATTTGCTGTTCTAATGGTGAAAGGTAACTTGCTTTTGCTAGTAATTGAGAACTTTCTGATTTAGGAGTTTCCTGTATTGGTATTTCTATTGATTGTTGTGATGGGAACATTTGATGATGAAAACCTCCGATTAAAGTTATTGGTACTAATAGCCAAAATATTGAATTTATAAATTTTGCCATTTATCACCTCATCTATAATTATCAGTAACGAATGAATAATGTTAATTGTCTCTATTAGATTCTAATGTGGTGGGTAATTCCCACCCTATAAATATTCAAGGTTGATAGTTATATTATTTTTCTACAGCTAGGATATCCTCAATTTCGGATAACTGTACTGGACCCGCTACATTTTGACTTTTGATAATGAAAGATGGTGTACCAGAAAGACCTAATTTTTCAGCTAGTTGTAGGTCTTTTTGAATAGCTGAATCTGCCAGGTTGCGATCATTTTTAAATTTTGCTAGGTCTAAATTCAGCTTTTTAGCAATTTCTAGATATAGTTTTTCACCTAATCTTTTTTGATTAGCAAATAAAGCATCATGATATTCCCAGAATTTTCCTTGTTGTTGTGCTGCATAAGCTGATCTAGCTGAGGGTAATGCTTGATCATGAATTTGATAAAGGGGGAAATTTTTGTAGACTAAAGTTAACTGATCAGGATATTTGGCTAATAATTGTTTCAGGGTTTTTTGTGCTTCGCTACAGTAGGGACATTCAAAGTCGGAAAATTCGATTAATACAGTTTTTAATTCTGTTGATCCTATAGTGGGAGAAGCAGCAATTATAGATTGAGTTTTTGATCTTAAATCCTGTATAAATTCTTGTCTTGCTTGTTGAACTTCTGTTTTTTGTTGTTCCTGATATGCTTGGACACTTTCTATTAAAACCTGGGGGTTTTTGCGGATTATTTCTAATACTTGTTGTTCTAATTGTGGGTCTATTTTGATGGTAGCTTGGGCTGGTAGTGACCAAGTTAATGTTAAAAACAATAGGCTGATAATTACTAAGTTCAGAATTTTTTTAAACATGGTTAGCATGAGTAAATGTTAGGATGATGAACACTCTGCAAAATCAATAGAGATTTATGACATTAATTGTACTGTATCAAAAAAAATTACATTTGTGTTGACATAATTAATATTTTTTATTTAATGGTTGTATATTAATTTAGTGATTTGGAATTTTGGAGGTATTGGGAATTAAGGTTTAATGATCTGCAATTAGTTTTTTTAGCAATTTTTAGGAATGTTGAAAATCAATGCACACAGACACCATTTTTTATCAAATATTTCTCACTTTTCACACTTTACTATTTGAATTATTGGGAGAACCAATAGAAAAAGCGGAGGGTTATCAATTTACATCTGTAGAGGTAAAAGAAAAAGCCTTTCGATTTGATGGTTTATTTATGCCAAATAGTGAAGATAAACCGATTTATTTTGTGGAGGTACAATTTCAAAATAAACCCGAATTTTACTGGGAATTTATTACAGAGATAAATATTTATCTCAATCAATATAAACCTAAACAAGATTGGCAAGCAATAGCGATATTTCCTCAACGGAGTTTTGATGTATCAGAATTGACTAATTACCAACAAGAATTAGTTAATAGTGGACGCATCAAACGGATATATTTAGCCCACATTCCGCACCCTAAACTGTCACAGATCAAAAAAGCCACCGAAGTAGTACATAATAACTAAAGCTAATTCAAAGATTAAGAGGCTTAATGAG
>RDXV01000155.1 GCA_004292695.1 Nostocales cyanobacterium
CATTATTAATAGGGAATAGGGAATAGGGAGGAATGGGAGAGGAGGGAGAAAGATAAATAATCCAATTCTCTTCATTCTAAATTCTAAATTCTAAATTCTCTTCATTCTTCATCTATGTGTTCAGCTACAGCTTGATAAAGATGGAAAATGTGACTATCATGAAGGCGATAAAAAACATTACGTCCTTGTTTACGATAACTCACTAAACGCATGGTTCTTAAATTTCTCAACTGATGAGAAACCGCAGATTCACTCATATTTAATAAAGCTGCTAAATCACTTACACACAACTCTTTATTAGCTAACAAAGATAAAACTCTCAAGCGGTTAGCATCACCTAAAAAACTAAAAAACTCCGCCATCCTTTGGGCTTTTTCAATACTAATTAATTCCTGGGAATGTGTTTTAAAAATCTTATCTTCTAAAGTCGGATGTAAATTAGATTGAATCATGGTTTTTATTGTTTTTGTTTTTATTATTTTTTAAAGTTCAGCAAAGTTCAGCTATTTTTATAAATACAGTTTTTATCAATCAAGTCAGGTTAATCTAAAAACTTTCATTGCAAAACACAATGAATCATGATCTAATCAAAGATAATATTTTTAGAATAAACAATGCTATTTTCAGCCTGATTGCTTCTGAAAAATATGAACTCATTAATTAATCTTCAAAGTCATCTGTTAGTTATTACTAACTTTCTTGATTTAATCAACTTATTAGGATTTCCTTTCATGCAGCGTGCCATAGTGGGCGCTATTTTAATGGGAGTATTAGGTGGTTTACTAGGTGGCTTTGTCACTTTACGACAACTATCTTTTTTTAGTCATGCAGTAAGTCATGCAGCACTTGTAGGCATAACTTCAGGCGTTTTATTAGGTGTTAACCCTACATGGATGTTATTACCCTTCACCTTAGTTTTTGGTGTAATGGTGCTTTACTTGATAGACAACACAGATTTAGCCAGTGATAGCATCCTCAGTATAGTCCTCTCAGGAGCATTAGCCATAGGTATTATCCTGGCCAGAATGATTACAGGATATCGGGGTAACTTAATGGCTGTGCTGTTTGGTGATATTCTCGCCATAGATACCACAGATTTAATTTTAACAGCATTGGTACTGGTGGGAGGCAGTATTTTTCTGTTATCAACTCTGCAACAACAAATTCTCTTAACCCTAAACCCAGATGTCGCTAAAGTTCAAGGTGTACCTGTCCAATTATATCGCTATGGGTTCGTAATTTTGCTATCTTTGGCTGTGGCTGTGGCAATTAAGGCCGTAGGGGTTTTATTGGTGAATGCTTTTTTAGTAATTCCCGCTTCTACCGCTAAATTGATGAATCACCATTTTAGCCGCTTTCTGATGTTGTCGGTAATTATTGGCGCTGGTAGCAGTGTGATAGGAATGATGGTATCTGGGATGTTTAAACTTGCTTCTGGTCCAGGTATTGTTTTAGTGCAGTTTCTACTGTTTATCCTGGTTTTCTCCTGGGTGAAGTTTCGGAAAAAAACTCTATGAGACAAAACCTAAAATCAACATCTAAAATTTTTTTCTAAACCTGTTGACAAATCATTTTTCTTTTGCTACATTTAGTAATCGTGGTGAGCAAACAAAAACCACAAGCCGGGATAGCTCAGTTGGTAGAGCAGAGGACTGAAAATCCTCGTGTCACCAGTTCAAATCTGGTTCCTGGCATTTACTTACAGCATTTTCCGGTGTAATGAGGTATAACTTGGGCGGGCAAGATGCCCACCCCACAAGAGTTTCATGATTATGATTTGTACCTCATAAGAACGAAATCTGCTGTAACAACTTCCTTATCTTCTGTTAGCTGAAGCAAAACGTTCTATTCCAGCTAAGTCGTTGTGAATGGCAATATTATCATAATTACCATTTTCTTCTAACAACTGCTTGACTTTATCCGCTTGTCCATCCATCATCTCAATTAACCAAACTCCTCCACTCTGTAGATACTCACCAGAAACCCTAATTAAATGACGGATACAGTCTAAACCATCACTACCACCATCTAAAGCTAAATGGGGTTCATGGTTGACTACTTCCGGTTGTAAGGTTAATACGGTGTCACTAGGAATATAAGGAGGGTTTGATACCATTCCCGCAAATTTGCCTTTTAAATGTTCTAAAGGTTGCCACCAAGAACCTTGATAAAATTTAATTCTTTTCTCAAAACCTAAACTTTTAGCATTGCTTTGAGCAACTGTTAAAGCAGCTTCGCTAAAATCTACAGCATGAATTGTCGCATTTGTCAATACATCTGCTAAACCCAAGGCGATCGCCCCACTTCCAGTTCCCAAATCTGCCCAATGACCTGATTCTAAACCATTTTCACGGGCAGCAGCTAAAGCTAAATCAATTAAAATTTCTGTTTCTGGCCTGGGAATTAACACCGCACTAGAAACAGAAATTTGGAATTTGCGCCAAGGTGTAACACCAGCAAGATACTGTATGGGTACACGTTGATGTAAGCGTTGTTCCCATAACTGGTTTAGTTCTTCTAAAGAAAAGCCCGTTTTAATGTGAGTCCATGTTTTAAAAGACTCCAAACGCAATGTTAGTTTATCTAAATCAGCTATTTCTTGTAATAGCCAATCCACTTCAGAAGGCGAAACATTATGGGCGATCGCACTTTGAATAGCAACATTACGCCATTGCCAAAGTTCTAAACCAGTAACCACCGCTGGTGACTGCTTAATCATGGTTGATCCTGATAGGAAAATTATTTTTTAGGTAGAGTTCTAATATATTCCCGTGACTCTGCCGATGGAACTAAAATTACTTGATTTAACCAAGGATCATTTTTATCCTTCAAAGTTTGAATCACCCCATTGACATCTATCACCTGAATATCAGCTTTGGGAAATTTAGGTTTAACCTTACCTAACAAATCCTGTGCATCTTTTTTACTCAGGAACAAAGGAATCATCTGTTCTTTTTTCTGTCCCATTTGAATAGGTACATAACCTTTGTCTGGTGAAAATCTTACCGCAAAAACAGGTACACTAGACTTAAATTTCTCTTGATCTACCTTTTGACCACTAGCTTTAAGTAAAGTTAACGCCCCTTGAATTTCTTGATCAACAGGCTTAAAAGCAAACAAGAGGCGGTTTGATTGATTTTTAGTTTGTTGTAACTGTTGGTAAATAACTCCTAAAGGTACAGCAGTTACTTGTAACTTTTTGGCCATTTCCTCCAGCTTAGGATTTTTATTCTTAGCTTTCCGCAACTCTTGGATAAACTTCTCCGCTTCCTGACGACTCATGTATACACCAGTTACAGATACTTGCTGTTGTCCATTTTTTCCAGGAAGATTCCGACTCAGAGGTAAACCTTGATCATTAGTGATCATAAACACAGGTACTGAATCTAATTTTTCCCTTACTTGTTGATCTGTTAAAGCCAGTGCAGGAAAGTTCAAAGCGGTAACGCTACTAAATAAAGTACCACCCACTAAACCTAGTGTTAAACCCCAACGTACAAAAAATGATTTCATTATTATTCCTCAATCAGCTAAATATTAATAATCTAATTAACCTAGACAAATTCTAGAGTAATTCCTTCAAAATCAATCACCTGTTATCTGAATCAGTTAATAGCCTGTAAACTCTTGTCCGATGTCTCGACTATACAAATCATAAAAGAATGCTATGAATACACAGAATCGCTTTGAAGGTGTTTTTCTCTTCATCACTAAATGCTGTTTTAGCCTAATAGTTTAATATATTTTTCCTCCAATATCACTATATTTCCCGGACTCTTAATCAAAAAAATACAAAAAATACTACTATTTGATTTTTCCTTGTTCTTTAAAGACGTTGAGCATTAATCAATCGTTCCAGTTGCAATCGGCTACATTTCCGAACATCCGAATAAGAATCATTTATCTTCCCTTGCGTAATCAATAAAAACGAGCGTGGAGGGATTTGAACCCCCGACCCACAGAACCGGAATCTGTTGCTCTATCCACTGAGCCACACGCCCAAAATAATCTACTCCTAATTATAACATCTTTTTTACCAATGTGAAAAAAAAGATCATCAAGAATAATTATTAAATAATTAAATTATTAAAAATAATTATAAATATTCTGCGGGGTTGACAGGTGAACCATTGCGACGGACTTCAAAATGCAGATGGGGACCCGTAGATAAACCGGTAGAACCGACAGCGGCGATCGCCTGTCCTTTATCTACTCTTTGTCCTTCACTTACATACAATTGACTACAATGGGCGTAAAGTGTCGTTAACCCCTTACCATGATCAATAATTAATGATCGCCCATATCCACCATACCAACCAGCAAAAATCACTATACCTGAATCTGCTGATCTTATCGTACTACCATAACTAGCTGCAAAATCTAACCCTGCGTGAAAACGCCGATATCCAAGTATAGGGTGTGTTCTCCAACCAAAAGGACTACTCGTAGGTGCATCACTGGGAAAAGCCAAAATACCAGTACCACGAATCCATATTTTACTATTAGTTTTAGCCCTTGCTGCTTCCCTTGCTTCTCTTTCTTCCTTGGCTTTTTGTTCAGCAATTTTCTTCTGAATTAAAACAGTTAAATTTTGTGAGTCTTGTTCTAACTGTTCCTGTGCTGCTGCTAAAGCTAGGCGATCGCCATTTAACCTATTAATTAAATTTGCTTGTACATCTGCTTGAGCTTGATAATCTGCTTGTTGTACTAATAATTGTTCTTGAATAATAGCAATTTGATTTTTTTGTCTTTCTACTTGTGTTCTTTGTTGAATCAAAAGATTAGCGTCTGCGACTAATTTATTCAATATTTTTTGATCAGCTTTATAAACTAACTTTAGCCGTTGACGACGATTAATAAAATCACTTAAATTAGCACTTTGCAACAACACAGCTAAACCTTGGGAAGACTGAGAACGTTGTAAAAACCTTAATCTAGCGATAGTTGCTAATCTTCTCTCTTCATAATTTCTTTCTGTAATTGCTAAAGATTCTAACAATTTTTCAAGAGTTTGAGTAGCCAAATTTAGCCTATTTTCACTTTCTTGAATCTGACTATTAGTAGCTTGTATATTATCCTTAATTCCTGTTAAATGTTGTTGTGCTTGATTCTGTAAATTAGTTAAATTTTCTTTTTTTTCAACTACATTTTCCCGATTTTCTCGTATTTGCTCCTGTTGTTTTTTAAGTTGTTCAATTTCTGGTAAAGATGTCCCATAAACTGGGACTACTACTAAACCAATCCACAGCACAGACAAAAAACATAATAACAGCAACCACCACCTAAACCTAATGACAATTAAACTTTTCATCCCACTTTCTTCACCACATAAAAAGCTGCTGTAAAATTTGTAAAATTTAAAATTGTTCGTCAAAACATCTAAAACCTCAATTCCATCTATAGCTGTAGACAGAGTGGTTAGGACATCAATTCATCATAAAACTCTCACCACAAGCCCACCAGGGAATGAATTCCCTGTCTAATAGCAAAAGTCGGTTAAAACCGACTATCAATAAATTCTTATTCTCCTGACTCCTGACTCCTGACTCCTGCTATACCTAATTTTTAATTCCTGTCGCCGCAATACCTCGAATAAACTGTTTTTGTCCAATCAAAAATAATAATATAACCGGTATAGTAGCAATTGTCACCGCTGCCATCATTAATGGCCAGCTATTGGTAAACTGTTCTTGAAATTCCGCTAAAGCTAACTGTACAGTTCTTAACTCTGGCTTAGTTGTAAATACTAAAGGTTTAAATAAATCATTCCACTCACCAATAAAAGTAAATAAAAATAAAGTCACCAAAGCTGGACGTGCTAAAGGTAACATAATCTGCCATAAAATTTGTAGTCGGTTAGCGCCATCAATAGCTGCGGCCTCCTCCAACTCTACCGGAATTGTCTGGAAATATTGACGTAATAAAAAAATCCCAAAACCGTTAACAGCAGTCGGTAAAATCAAAGCCCAGTAGGTATTGATCATACTGCCCCATTTTAAAACCAGGAACACAGGAATCACCAATAATTGGAAAGGAATTACCAAAGTAGCCAAAACAACCAGTAAAATTCCTTGTCTGCCCCAAAATTTTAACCGAGCCAAAGCGTAACCAGCCAGAGCAGATGTAATAATCTGAAAAGCTGTAACTGCGATCGCAACTAAGGTAGAATTAGCAAAAGCTAGTAAAAACTTTCCTCGCTGCCATGCTTCCCGGTAATTTGCCAAAGTCCAATGATTTTGTTCATGGTTGCCAGTGTTTACAGTCGTAGGCAGGAAAGAGGTAAAGACAACTATGACTACAGGCAGTAACACAATGGATACTCCCGTGAGTAACAGTGTCAAACTGAGAAAATTTGTGTTTTGCCAATTGCGCTTAACTTTGAAAATAGACATATAGACATTGATTTTTCTGAATATCACTATAGATAAAAGGCAAGGTACGAGAAGATGTAACTTTGATAAATAGAATATATTTTACCCCTTGTTAGCAGCGACTTGGTAAAAACTAATCTAATTACCATAATTTCTTGTTAAGTTAAATTAAACAACAGTAATAATTACCCAAAACCGAGAGGGTAAGTTTAATTTCAGTATCAAATAATTCAGGGTTACGGAGTAAACTAACCATGCAGCAGCTTGTTGAAATTGAAAAAATTGATTTCCAAAGTGAAACCTACAAAGACGCTTACAGTCGAATTAACGCCATTGTCATTGAAGGTGAACAAGAAGCCCATGAAAATTACATCACCTTGGGCGATATGTTACCAGATAGCAAAGATGAATTAATTCGTCTATCCAAGATGGAAAACCGCCACAAGAAAGGTTTTGAAGCCTGTGGACGCAATTTAGATGTTACTCCAGATATGCAGTTTGCCAAAGAATTTTTTTCTGGACTCCATGAAAACTTTCAAATTGCCGCATCAGAAGGTAAAGTTGTTACCTGTTTATTAATTCAATCCCTGATTATAGAATGTTTTGCGATCGCAGCTTATAACATTTACATACCTGTGGCTGATGAGTTTGCCCGCAAAATTACTGAAGGCGTAGTTAAGGAAGAATACAGTCATTTGAACTTTGGCGAAGAATGGTTAAAAGCTAACTTTGAAGAATCCAAGAAAGAATTAGAATTAGCCAACCGTCAAAACCTACCTATAGTTTGGCAAATGCTCAACCAAGTAGCGGATGATGCCAAAATTTTAGGGATGGAAAAAGACGCTTTAGTCGAAGACTTCATGATTCAGTACGGAGAAGCATTAAGTAACATTGGCTTTACCACCCGTGACATCATGCGTCTTTCTGCCTACGGACTAGCCACCGTTTAGGGTGATAGGGAGAGGGGGTGAGGGGGTGATGGGGTGATGGGGTGATGGGGTGATGGGGTGAAAAGTTAGTTTTTTATTCTCCTGACTCCTTGAACTCCTAGAACTCCTGACTCCTAGAACTCCTGACTCCTAGAACTCCTGACTCCTTTGAGCAATTCCCAATTATATTGACACTTTATGTAGTATTTTTAAGAATTAGAGATTATTTTCTGATTTCACGCTTTTTATAGCACACGCCTAATATATCACTAATGTTTGGTCTAATTGGACATCTGACAAGTTTAGAACACGCTCAAGCAGTAGCTCAAGAATTGGGGTATCCAGAATACGCCGATCAAGGGTTAGACTTTTGGTGCAGCGCCCCGCCGCAAATAGTTGATCACATCACTGTCACCAGTGTCACTGGTCAAAAAATCGAAGGACAGTATGTAGAATCTTGCTTTTTGCCAGAAATGTTAGCAACTCGTCGCATTAAGGCAGCAACACGGAAAATATTGAATGCGATGGCTCATGCTCAAAAGCATGGCATTGATATTACGGCTTTAGGTGGGTTTTCCTCAATTATTTTTGAGAATTTTAATTTAGAGCAGTTTAAGCAAGTCCGTAACCTAACATTAGATTTTGAGAAATTTACAACCGGAAATACTCACACTGCCTATATTATCTGTCGTCAAGTAGAACAAGCTTCTAAACAACTGGGTATAGAACTATCAAAAGCCACAGTAGCAATATGTGGCGCAACTGGGGATATTGGTAGTGCTGTTACCCGTTGGTTAGATAAAAGAACCGATGTTAAAGAACTTTTACTGATTGCCAGAAACCAAGAAAGGCTACAATCTTTACAGGCAGAATTGGGCAGGGGTAAAATTATGGACTTGCAAGCGGCCTTACCCGAAGCAGATATTGTGGTTTGGGTTGCTAGTATGCCCAAAGGTGTAGAAATTGATCCAACAGTGTTAAAACAACCTTGTCTGTTAATTGATGGTGGTTATCCCAAAAACTTGGGAACGAAAGTTCAACATCCTGGTATTCACGTGTTAAATGGTGGCATTGTTGAACATTCCCTGGATATTGACTGGAAGATTATGAAAATAGTCAATATGGAAGTTCCAGAACGTCAGTTATTTGCCTGTTTTGCAGAATCAATGTTATTGGAATTTGAGAAGTTATACACAAACTTTTCTTGGGGGCGTAATCAGATTACCGTAGACAAAATGGAGCATATTGGTCAACTATCTATAAAACATGGATTTAGACCACTATTAGTTTAGTCATTAGTTATTGGCCATTAGTCATTAGTCATTAGTCATTAGTCATTGGTCATTAGTAAGAAAAAGGTAAAAAACTGATAACTGATAACTGATAACTAATTACTGATAACTGATAACTGATAACTGACAACTGATAACTGATAACTGATAACTGATAACTGATAACTATGGCAACTACTGAACGCAAACCCCTACTCTTAGATTTTGAAAAGCCTTTAGCAGAATTAGAGACACGTATTGATCAAATTCGTCAACTGGCAGATGAAAACTGTGTGGATGTTTCTGGGCAAATTAGCCAGTTAGAAACCAGGGCGATGCAGTTGAGGGAAGAAATTTTTAGTAGTCTTACCCCTGCTCAACGTCTGCAAGTGGCCAGACATCCCCGCCGCCCAAGTACCTTAGATTATATCCAGGCCATTAGTGATGAATGGATGGAGTTACATGGCGATCGCTGTGGTGGTGATGATCCGGCTTTGGTTGGTGGTGTGGGGCGGTTGGGTGGCCAACCTGTGGTGATGTTAGGCCACCAAAAAGGCCGTGATACTAAGGATAATGTCGCCCGGAATTTTGGTATGCCAGCCCCTGGAGGTTACAGAAAAGCACTGAGGTTAATGGAACACGCCAATAAATTTGGTATGCCTATCATTACCTTTATTGATACTCCCGGAGCTTGGGCGGGTATAGAAGCAGAACACCAAGGACAAGGGGAGGCGATCGCCTATAACCTGCGGCAAATGTTCTGTTTTGATGTACCAATTCTCTGTACAGTTATCGGTGAGGGTGGTTCTGGTGGTGCTTTGGGTATTGGTGTAGGCGATCGCCTAATGATGTTTGAACATTCTGTTTACACTGTGGCTACCCCTGAAGCCTGTGCAGCTATTTTGTGGAAAGATGCAGGAAAAGCACCTCAAGCAGCCGTAGCCTTAAAAATTATTTCCCATGATTTAAAAAACTTAGGTATCATTGACCAAATATTACCAGAACCTATTGGTGGCGCACATTCTGATCCTTTAACCGCTGCTACCACCCTTAAACAAGCACTACTTAATAACCTGGACGAACTCAACCGCCTAACTTCCACAGAACGCCGTCAACTGCGCTATGAGAAATTCCGCAAAATTGGAGTTTTTACTGAAATAGCTCACTAAAAATAATAACTATGAATAATTAGCACCTCAAGAGTGCTATAATTGCCTATGGAAGCTTAAAGATTCTTAACAATCTAAGCAGCTATAGGCATTTGTGTTGTGTGTTCACCAAACAAAACTAATTTCACTGAATTGGCGAGTTTGCAGATAGTTCAGTAATCAGCCTTGAGTTTAGACCCTGAAGATTCTGGTCAATGAACTTTGACTGGACTGATGAAACTGAGGATAGGCAAAATACCCACGTTGACAAAGCATAATAGCATTAGTCAGCGAAAAATCAACTGATTTTTAAAATTACTTAATTAATTTTAATTAATTTTAATTAATTTTAATTAATTTATGGGTTGCTGGTGACTCACAGCAGAGCCAAAAAAATCGGAGACACCATGAGTTTTGAGCATAAAAAACGCGCCCTCATTACTGGTGCGAGTAGTGGTATTGGTAAAGCGACAGCTTTAGCCTTTGCCAAAGCGGGAATAGATGTGGCCTTAGTCAGCCGTTCTCAGGAGAAATTAGAAGGGGTAGCAACAGCAGCAAAAGCAGCGGGTGTAGAAGCCAAAGCTTACGCTGTTGATCTAGCTAATATTTCTCAAGTCAAAACCAAAATAGAGGCGATCGCCGATGACTTTGGTCCTATAGATATTTTGGTTAACAATGCTGGTATTGGATATACAGCAAACTTAGATGAAATTCCCTTAGCAGACTGGCAACGGGTGATGGACTTAAATATCACCAGTGTATTTCAGTGCATGATGGCAATAGTGCCAAAAATGAGGCAACAAGGCCAGGGAACAATTATTAATATTGCCTCCATTGCTGCCAAACAAGCTTTCCCTGGGTGGGGTGCTTATTGTGTTAGCAAAGCAGGTTTACTCGCTCTTTCTCAAACTCTAGCCCAAGAAGAACGAGTTAATGGCATTCGTGTGACAGCAATTTGTCCAGGTGCTGTGAATACAGAAATTTGGGACACGGAAACAGTTAACGTTAACTTTGATCGTGCCAAAATGCTGACCCCAGAAGTAGTAGCCCAGACAATTCTTAACACTGTTTTATTACCACAGGAAACAGTAATTGAAGAATTAACTCTGATGTCTAACGCTGGAGTTCTTTAACTGTAAGACTTGAGGAGTCAAAAGTCAGAATTCAGGATATTTGATCAATTATCAATAATCAAATACTGATTTTTAACATCAATAGAAACACAGACTGCTGATAGCTTACATCCAAATTACAAATTATCAATTACCAAGACTTATACTATGACTATTGCTAGTTCCAACGGTTCTAATCTCTCACAATCTCCTCTGATACCTGACTTAGCACAAGCCATCAGTACCAGACCTGATCGAAATACTCATGATGGCAAGCAAGCTGACTTGCATCCACCATCAGAGGATATGCAAGAGATGATGGAAGCTGTGCGAACAATGCTAATAGGTGTTGGCGAAGATCCAGAAAGGGAAGGATTATTAAAAACACCTAAGCGTGTAGCTAAAGCGATGAAATTTCTCACCAGTGGCTATAATCAATCCTTAGATGAATTGGTGAATGGTGCGATTTTTGATGAAGGCCATGAAGAAATGGTGTTAGTAAGAGATATTAATTTCTTTAGTCTCTGTGAACATCATATGTTGCCATTTATGGGTAGAGCGCACGTTGCTTATATTCCTAATCAAAAAGTGGTAGGTTTAAGTAAATTAGCGCGAATTGTGGAAATGTACTCTCGGCGTTTACAAGTACAAGAAAGGTTAACCCGACAAATTGCTGAAGCAATTCAAACCATTCTTGAACCTCAAGGTGTAGCTGTAGTCATGGAAGCTACCCATATGTGTATGGTGATGCGTGGTGTACAAAAACCTGGTTCTTGGACTGTTACCAGTTCTATGGTTGGTGTTTTCCATGATGATCAAAAAACCCGTGAAGAATTCTTGAGTTTAATTCGTCATCAAGCAGCTTTTTTCTAGAATTTCTAAAAATTTAATTAGGGATTTTTAGCTTTATCGCTCATTCTCGTTATTGTGTCGGGGGTGAGCGATTGGTTTAGGAGTGTTACTAAATCCCTACAATATTCTCATTATTTCAAGCTGTCGCAAACGGGAGCATCCTAAATGTGTAAGTTTATTTTTTGTCTGATGTCAAGACTGGAAATGAACGAACCGCAAAGGACGCAAAGAACACAAAGGTAAGAAGGAAGAAGAGAGTTTTCAGATACTTATTCTGTATTTTTGCAAGATTGGGATGCTCCCTCGCAAACTCTGTAAAAATTCTTTTACTGGGATGATAGAAACATAACATTCTTCTCCTAATTCTGTAAACCGTTCATGAATGGTAGGAATTTGATTATATGTTTCCCCCAGGTTTGCTAATGCTTGGGTTTCTTTTCTAAAAAGTCGTAAATAATTATCCCAAACTTGATCTATTTTCTCTTGTTGTTCTGCTTTTGGTAACTTTTCAAGTTTTAAACTTTCAGGGGTTGGTTTTTTCAGTTGTTTGATAACTAAAATTATTTGGTTGGGATGATTTCGGTCTTTAACTTTATAGGTAATACCAAATCCGGTTTTTGTAGATAAAATCTCTATGATTTGATAACGATCTCTGAGAATAGCACCAATGGGTAAAATGTTATTCATATTTATTGCTAAAGTTTTTATTGGTTTTTGAGTTGCGCTGTTGCTTAACCCAACCTAAAATTTTGAGAAGATTCTCAATTTTGTTGTATTATAAGTTGCCTTTTATTTAATCAGGACTTACGCAACTGGCACAGCGATAGCGAAGCGCTCCGTAGGAATCGCCAATTAGTAGTAGTTTTGTACTGTGATGAAGATGTGATTGAATCAGA
>RDXV01000156.1 GCA_004292695.1 Nostocales cyanobacterium
CCCCTGCCTCCCCTGCTTCCCCTGCCTCCCCTGCCTCCCCTGCTTCCCCTGCCTCCCCTGCCTCCCCTGCTTCCCCTGCTTCCCCTGCTTCCCCTGCCTCCCCTGCCTTCTTCTAACTTGCGATCGCCCGTTTATAGGCTTCGTCTAGCACTTCTGATAGTGTAGGATGGGCGTGTACTAAGTATGCTAAGTCTTTCACTGATTGACGGTTAGCGACGGCGGCGGATGCTTCGTGAATTATACTGGAAGCGTGAGCGCCGAAAATATGCACTCCTAAAACTTCCCCTGTATCTTGACGATAAATTACTTTGGCGATACCGTCGGCTTCGTTTTCTGCTAAGGCTTTGGAATTACCTTTAAAGTAACTTCTGCTGGTGGCAATTTCAAAACCTTCTGCTAAACCTAATTCTTGGGCGGCGGTTTCTGTTAAACCTACATAGCTAACTTCGGGATGGGTAAATGCAGCGGCGGGTATGCTGCGATAATCTATTTTTTTACCCTTATCTAAAATGTTTTCTACTGCTACGATACCTTGGGCTGATGCTGCATGGGCTAACATCATTTTTCCGTTAGCGTCTCCGATGGCGTAAAGATGGGGTACTACTTCACCGTTAGCAAGTACGGCCATTTCATCGTTGACGGGGATGAAGTTCCGTTTATCTAATTCTACACCTATTGATTCTAAACCCAGGTTTTTGGTTACGGGAATACGACCGGTAGCAACTAAGCAAGCGTCAACTTCTAAAACTTCTACGTCTTCTTTGGTTTGGAAGTCTGCTAATTCAATGACTACGGGAGAACCTGGTATTACCCTTTTTGCATAGATACCAACTTTGGTTTCGATGGGGCGGGGGTTAATTAATACTCTTTCTGCTAGTTTAGCAATATCTCGATCAAATCCTGGCATTAATACATCCAAGGCTTCGATCATTGTTACTTCACAACCCAAGGCGGTGTACACATCAGAAAATTCTAACCCAATGTAACCACTACCGATAATGGCGATCCAATTGGGTAATGATTCTAATTTTACACCTTGATCGCTGGTAAATACGGTTTTTCCGTCTATTTCAATTCCGGGAGGTACGAAGGGAACTGAACCGGGAGAGAGTATGATATCTTGGGCGGTGATGGTTTTGTCGCCGTTGCTGCTGGAAATGTTGACTTTGTGAGGCCCGGCAATTTTTCCCCAACCTTGAATAATGTCAACACCTAAACGTTTGAGACTGTTGGTTACGTCTCCTTGAATTTTTTTGACTAGGTTTGTGGCATGATCGGCGATCGCCTGACGATCAAATGCTACATTACCTATATCAATTCCTAATGATTTTAAATGATGGGCGTTACGCAATTCTCGGACTTTACCAGAAGCTGCTAACAAGGCCTTGGAAGGAATACAACCCCTGTTAACACAAGTTCCCCCCATGTCTCCCGCTTCAATGATAGCTGTTCTTAATCCATATTGAGCAGCGTGTATGGCTGCGCCATGACCACCTACACCCGCGCCAATAATCACTAAATCGTAATCAAATTCAAAACTCACTGTTACTTTCCCCGTTATTTTAAACCTACTTATTTTTTAACTTGGTTTTCCCCTGTCAAAACCGATCCTGGAATGCGATCGCCTTTAAAATGGGAATAACTGTAAGATTATAGTTATATTTGGGTGATAGGTTTTTGTTGACATTTTGCCATTTTAGCCGATTTGCTGATCTTTGAGAATTTCAGTATAGTTGGTGTTCAAACTAATCACAGTGAGAAGCTAATATTTACTCATTTACATACTTTTTAAAATGCCACAATATGACCTATTTCATAATGAAGTGAGAAGTGCTTTAATTAAAGATGGATGGGTGATTACTGATGATCCATTTATCTTAGAGTATAAGGGTTTGCGCCTATATGCTGATCTAGGAGCAGAAAAACTATTAGCAGCCCAGAAAATGCAGCAAAAGATTGTGATTGAAATTAAAGTGTTTAACAGTCCTTCTCTGATTACAGAGCTAGAAAAAACATTAGGACAATATAATATTTATGTGAGTCTAATCAAAAGGATTAACCCGGAACGAAAATTATATTTAGCAATTCCTGAAGTTGCTTATCAAGACTTTTTTCTTAAACCAGCCATTCAAGATATTTTAAGTGACCAACCACAGATAAATTATATCATTTTTGATCCTATGCAGGAGGTAATTATTCAATGGATAAATTAACAACCTACAGAGAAATAATAGGTAGTATTGTAGCTAAACACGGGCAATATAAACCCAGTCATGGAAAAATAGAAAGTTTATCTATTTGTGATCAAACATCTGACAATTATTTGTTAATAGATACAGGTTGGGATAAAACTGGTAGAGTTCATGCAGTTGTGTTTCATTTGCGAATTATTGATCAAAAAATCTACATTGAGTGGGATGGTACAGAAGGAGGTATAACTTCTGAGTTGCTAGAATCAGGAGTAGCAAAAGATGATATTATTTTAGGCTTTATTCGTCCTGAATATCGTCAATTTACAGATTTTTCAGTAGCTTAATATTTCAAATACCCTGTAACTCTTTAGTTAATCCACGTTTTACAGCTTCACTTAATGCAGTAGCTTTTCTCAATAAACCTTCCTGATAAATTTGCATTAATGCTTGTAATTCAGAATATTCTAATTTTGTTAGAATACCAGCTTGTTGTTTGTCTAGCAACTCACTCAAGCGTCTATCCTCTTCAGATTTCATTTGTAATTCTGTCAACTCTAAAACTTGTTGATCAGAAAGTGTTGATATGGGTTCAATAGGAGATGTATCTAAAAAAATCTTCTTTCCTCCCTGTAAAGATTCACTTATCTTCATTTTTGCTATCTCCATGCTTCTCGTTCTTCCCACTCATCACGCATTTGATTTACCCATTCTTGGGCATCTTTTCCTGATAGTAAATTGGGAGCTATTCCATAAAAATCAGTAACTTTATACTTGGGCTTTGGAATTACTGCAATTGCTTCTACAGATTGCTTAATTTCCTTTATTAAATACTCTAATATCTGCATTTTTTCTATTAGACTTAATTGCTCAATTTCATTGATCACAGATTCAATGAAAACAGACTTAATGGAAATGCTCATAGTTTTAAATGATTAGTTGGATATTTTAATGATAATATAATTGGCATGATTTTAGTTATTATAATTTTAACAGTTTATGTTAAAAAATATCTCGTTTTTGCAATAATTCTTTACTCATTTTTCTGAAAATCACAGCAAAAATAACATATAATCAAACGCAGATAGATTTTGCATTTTCTCTGTGTTCTCTGTGTCTGGAGTGGTTCGTTAAAAAAGAATTTGTCTGAATCAGGATAACCAGGATTTTAGGATTTACAGGATGAAATATCAAAAATTAAACGCAGATAAACGCCGATTAACGCAGATAGATTTTGCATTTTCTCTGTGTCTCTGTGGTTCGATAGAAAAAATTAAGAACTGAAAATTTATTTACACTATTCTCAAAAATAATTATCTACTATGTCCAGATTATTAGTCACCCAATATCAAACAGAAATTCAAAAAATCATCCAATTTGGTGGTTCAAGAAAAGAAACCTCTATTCGGTTTGCTTTCCAAAATCTGTTAAATGAATATTGTAAACCCCGTGATTTTTTACTTATTCCTGAACTAGATTTTAAACTTCCTAACGGTAAAGTCGTTTATCCCGATGGTACAGTAAAAGATGCTTTGCGGTTAGATTGGGGTTACTGGGAAGCTAAAGACGAATATGATAATTTAGATGAGGAAATTGAGAAGAAATTAAATAAAGGTTATCCCGATAGTAATATTTTATTTGAAGATTCCCAAACTGCGGTTTTAATTCAAGGTGGTACAGAAACTATGCGCGTATCTATGCAAGATGCAGACGCGCTAGATGGTATTATTAATAACTTTATAAATTTTGTTCGTCCTGAAGTGCGGGACTTTCGAGAAGCGATAGAGGTATTTAAACAGGATATTCCCATTATATTAGATTCTCTCAGAAAGTTGATTGATTGTCAAGAGGGGAATAATCAATCTTTTGAAAGTGCAAGAAACAAGTTTTGGGAACTTTGTAAAAAGTCCATTAACCCGGAAATTACATTGTTAGATATTCGGGAAATGATGATTCAACATATTTTGACTGAGGATATTTTTATTAATATTTTCAGTGAGTCGCAGTTTCATCAAGAAAATAATGTTGCGAGGGAATTACAAGGGGTAATTTCGACGTTTTTTACAGGAAGTTTAAAGCGGAATACTTTGGGAAGTATTGAAAGATATTATGCAGTAATTAAAAGAACTGCTGCAAATATTATCAACCATCAAGAAAAACAGAAGTTTCTGAAAGCATTATACGAGAATTTTTATAAAGCATATAATCCCAAAGCTGCGGATAGGTTGGGAATTGTTTATACTCCTAATGAAATTGTCAGGTTTATGATTGAAAGTGTGGATTTTTTGGTACATCAACATTTTGGGAAGTTGTTAGCGGATAAGGATGTAGAAATTTTAGATCCTGCGACGGGTACGGGTACGTTTATTACTGAGTTGATTGATTATTTACCTCCCCATTGTTTACAGCATAAATATAAACATGAAATTCATTGTAATGAGGTGGCAATTTTACCTTATTATATAGCGAATTTGAATATTGAATATACTTATAAACAGAAGATGGGGGTGTATGAGGAGTTTGAGAATATTTGTTTTGTGGATACTTTGGATAATACGTTATTTGCAGGTAAGCAACTAGATTTGTTTGCGATGACTTTGGAAAATACGGAGAGGATTAAAAGACAGAATGATCGCACGATTTCTGTGATTATTGGAAATCCTCCTTATAATGCAAAGCAGGAAAATTTTAATGATAATAATGCAAATCGTAGTTATCAAAATATTGATAAGTTGATTAAGGAAAGTTATGTAAAATATAGTAAAGCGCAAAATAATATAGTTCTTTATGATATGTACACTAGATTTATTAGATGGGCTTCTGATAGACTAGGTAAAAATGGAATTATTGCTTTTGTTTCTAATAGTTCATTTATAGATTCTTTGACTTATGATGGTTTCAGAAAAGTTGTAGCTAAAGAATTTAGTGAAATTTATATTATTGACACTAAAGGTAATGCAAGAACTAGCGGAGAAAGAAGAAGAAAAGAAGGAGGTAATGTTTTTAGTAATGAAATTAGAGTAGGTGTAGCTGTTTATTTTTTAGTCAGGAATGAAAAAGCGGATGGATTCAAAGTTTATTATAATGCAATTGATGATTATATAGATGCAGATGAGAAGAAAAAATATTTTAGTTCTCATAAATTTAGAGATTTAGGTTTTACTCATATTAAACCAGATGATAATGGTAATTGGATAAATCAAGCGGATAATGATTTTGATGATCTTTTACCTTTGGTTGATAAGGATGTGAAAGCAGGTAAAGGAGAAGAAGCGGTTTTTAAGTTGTTTTCTAGAGGTGTAGAAACAAATCGAGATGAATGGGTTTATGATTTCAATAAGTCTAGGTTAAAAAATAAAATACTTTTCTTGATAGAAAAATTTAATATTTCTGTAGATAATCAAACAAAAGATTTATCAATTAAATGGAATTCTTCTTTAGAACAAGTAATGATTTCTAAAATTAAATCATATTTTAATGAGGATTTGATGATATCATCCACTTATAGACCTTTTTGTAAGTTATATCTATATGCAGAGAAAATTTTTAGTCATAGATTAACCCAAAATCACTATGATATGTTTTCAAGTAATCTGAACAGTTATAATATTGTGATTACTTTTCAGAGTTTTGGTAGTAACCGTTCTTTCAATACTTTAGCTAGTGATGTACTTCCAGAAGTACATTTTACAGGTGCAAATCAATGTCTACCTCTATATTATTACGACAAAGAAGGAAAACGCATTGATAATATAACCGACTGGGGATTAAAACAAATTCAAACCCATTATCAAAATGAAACAATCACCAAAATAGACATCTTTCATTATACATACTCCGTATTACATAACCCAGAATACCGCAAAAAATACGAACTAAATTTAAAACGAGAATTTCCTCGTTTACCCTATTATGAAAACTTCCAAAAATGGGTGAACTGGGGAAAACAACTCATGGAATTACATATAAATTATGAAACAGTCACACCTTATAATTTAACCCGTGTAGACATTCCCTTAAAAGACAATCAAAAAACCATCAAAGTTAAACTTAAAGCAGATAAAAATAAAGGTGTAATTATCTTAGATGATATTACCACATTAACAGGAGTTCCTGAAATAGCTTGGGAATATCTGTTAGGAAATCGTACTGCATTAGAATGGATATTAGAGCAATATAAAGAAAAGAAACCCAAAGATCCAACCATCGCAGAAAAGTTTAATAATTATCGGTTTGCAGATTATAAAGAACAGGTAATAAATTTGTTAATGAGAGTGTGTACAGTGAGTGTAGAGACAATGAATATTATTAAGGAAATGAGTGTATGAATGAAGAAATTACTGTCACCTGTCACCTGTCACCTAATTTTGTCTGAATCAGGATAACCAGGATTTGAGGATGTATAGGATATTTACTTTTTTCTTTACTGTCAACAATATATGATATAATAAAATATGAATCACATTAATTTTTGAATCAATCTAAAATTATGACTGAATCAGTACAGTATATAACTAATACCCAAGGAGAAAGAATTGGTGTGTTGTTAAATATGGAAACTTACCAATATTTAACTAATCTATCAACAGATTCAGAATTATTAATTGGTTTAACAGAGGATGAATTGCAAGCGTTAGCGGAAACTTCTTTATCTGTGAAAAGTCAAACTGAGCTAGATAATTTATTGGTGAAAAATGCTGAAAACAAATTATCTGACGTAGAAATTGAGACTTTAGATAAATTAATAGCGCAGATTGATCAATTGAATATTCTAAAAACTAGAGCAAGATATACTTTAAACCAACTGGAAAATAAATCTAAAGTAGCGTGAGTGTTTACATTTCTGTTGAATTACAAACGAAAATCCGTCGTTGTTTTGGTGATTGTTGTGCTTACTGTCGTACTGCTGAATATTTAACAGTTAGTACCTTTGAATTTGAACATATCATTCCTCGATCTGCTGGGGGTAAAACTGTATTTGAAAATCTCTGTTTATCTTGTTCATCTTGTAATCGTTATAAAGCAACTCGTCAAACAGCAATTGATCCGAATACTCAGGAAGAAGTTAAATTATTTCATCCACAACAACAGAGATGGATAGATCATTTTACTTGGAATGAAGATCATACAGAAATGATAGGATTAACTGCTGTAGGGAGAAGTACAATTAACGCTTTAAAAATGAATCGTCCACAATTAACTCGTGTGCGGAAAATGTGGGTAAAAATGGGTGAACATCCACCCAATTTGTAATTCGTAATTTTTAATTTATCTGAATCAGGATAACCAGAATTAAAGGATTTACCGGATGGAATATCAACAATTAAACGCAGATGAACGCAGATATTTTTTGTATTTTCTCTGTGTTTTCTGTGACTCTGTGGTTCGATAAAAAAAATTGTCTGAATCAGGATAACCAGGATTTTAAGATGTACAAAATGAAATATTCATAGTTTTAAAATTACTGTCACCTGTCACCTGTCACCTAATATCTGTCACCTGTCACCTAATTCTGTGCAAATCATGATAAACTAGAAGTGATTAGCAATTTATTACAGTAGACATCATAAAAAAATATATTGCTGTTAATTGAAAACTTTCCCTGTTTGAGAAATTGGAATGTTAGACCAAGTATTTGATTACCTACACTTTCATATTAGTGTTGAAGCACCCATAGTCCTGTTAATTCTTGTATTTCTGGAAGCGGTACTATCAGCAGATAACGCAATTGCTCTTGCGGCGATCGCCCAAGGATTAGAAGATAAAAAATTAGAACGTCAAGCATTAAACATTGGTTTAGTATTTGCTTATGTGTTAAGAATTACCTTATTGCTAACAGCGAATTGGGTACAAAAATTCTGGCAATTTGAATTACTGGGTGCTGCTTACCTGTTGTGGTTAGTATATCAACATTTCACATCCCAGGAAGAAGAAGATAACCACCATCACGGACCTAAATACAGTTCCCTATGGCAAGTTATACCAGTAATTGCCTTTACAGACTTAGCTTTTTCCTTGGATAGTGTCACAACGGCGATCGCCGTATCCCAAGAAACCTGGTTAGTGCTTACTGGTACAAGCATAGGTATAATCACCCTGCGATTTATGGCCGGGTTATTTATTCGCTGGTTAGATGAATATGAAAACTTAGCAGACGCAGGTTATATCACTGTAGCCTTTGTAGGTTTACGTCTATTAATTAAAGTCATCAACGAAGATTTAGTACCACCCCAATGGATCATGGTTAGTGCGATCGCCATTATATTAACTTGGGGATTTTCCAAACGCACAGAAACAGAAATAGAAACCCAAGAACCAGAAAAAACAGAAGTTAAATAGGGGCATTGGGCATTGGGCATGGGTAAAATATCCTATTTCCGCCTCTTGCCTTTTGCCTTTTGCCTTTTACCTAATTTACTCTTTCAACCAAGGAGTTAAATGAGGAGTCCAGCTAACTAACTCATCATCCTTAAACCACAGCTTAATTTCTCTCTGTGCAGTTTCAATTGCATCAGAACCATGAATCAAGTTCCGACCAATATTAATCCCAAAATCACCGCGAATAGTACCAGGTTCAGAGGTTAAAGGGTTAGTTGCACCAATAATTTTTCTAGCAGAAGCAACCACACCTTCACCTTCCCAAACCATCGCCACAACGGGACCAGAAGTAATGAATTCCACTAAACCAGCAAAAAAAGGTCTTTCCCGGTGAACATCATAATGCTGTTCAGCCAATTCTTTACTAACACTCATAAACTTTAAACCCACCAGGGTAAAGCCTTTTGTTTCAAAACGACGGATAATTTCACCCACCAACCCGCGTTGGACTCCATCAGGTTTAATTGCTAAAAATGTGCGTTCCAAAGCTGTCTCCAAAAGCATAACAAATTACCTGGGTTCATTGTCAATTGTATGTACGCCTTTTGTCTAGTAGTTCCGGGAAATAAAGTTATCTGTGAAGGTTAGGTGACAGTTGACAGGTGACAGTTGACAGTTTCAAGAGTTGGATAGGAACAACTTTTTCTTAAATTTCTTAAATTTCTTAAATTTCTTGAATTTCTTTAATTCATATTAATGTTTATTCAGCAAGCCCCAATTAAAAAATACCAGTAAAATTACTTTTACCTGGTATCTCAGAAATCCTAAAATGCCAATTGATTATGCTTAAAAAATTAAGCGGGTGATGGGATTCGAACCCACGACATCAACCTTGGCAAGGTTGCGCTCTACCACTGAGCTACACCCGCAAACTCATCACTATTTAACTATCTCAGATTTTTTTAGGTTTGTCAACCCCTAATTCAAAAAATAATTCAAAAAATTTTTTCAACTAGGAAAAATAGATGTTGGCAGATGTGGGACAAATATTAGGCTAGGCGGGTATCTCTCTTTCTTCAACCCTTACAGAAGTCATTACAGAAGTAAATTTCCCGCCTTAGACCACCTATTAACTTAAACCTACTTTAAACCTAACCAAGCAAGTACACCTTGATTAGTAACATACTCAATTACGACCATTAGTAAAAAGCCGATCATCGCTGCACGACCGTTAAGACGTTCAGCATATTCATTAAATCCAAACTTGGGTTCTTCCAGCTTGGGGGTAACGCTTGGTTGTTGTTGTGTCATAATCGGAAGTTCCTCTCTTTGTGTTTATGATCAGCAGACGATTTTTAGTTAACTGTTTCTTCTGAAATAGTGATGAAGTATCAGCCAAATATCTTGACCTTCATTTTTACATTTTTTAATCTTTCTTTATCTATTGTAAGAATTCCAGAGAATTAGTCAAGGGAGGCAAATTTGTTAAATTTGTTAAATTTGCAATTTTGAATGATTTAATACGGACATAGTGGGATAAATACTGCACTCTATAGTCAAAGATAGTTAATCAACAATTATTAGAGGCTATAAATAAAATGGAAATTGGTGTACCTAAAGAAATTAAAGATCAAGAATGGAGAGTAGGTTTGAGTCCTTCTAGCGTCAGAGTTCTCAAAGAAAGTGGCCATCATATTTTTGTAGAAACCTTAGCAGGTAATGGTGCGGGTTTTACGGATGATGATTACCGTCAAGCTGGAGCGGAAATAGTTGACACCGCAAAGGCAGCATGGGATAAACAAATGGTTGTCAAAGTCAAAGAACCATTAAAATCAGAGTACGATTTATTACAAAAAGAACAACTATTATTTACCTATTTACACTTAGCTGCTGATCGGACATTAACAGAATCTTTAATGAGTGCAGGGACTTGTGCGATCGCCTATGAAACCGTAGAACAACCAGGAGTAAATCGGCTACCTTTACTCACACCCATGAGTATCATAGCTGGCAGATTGGCCGTACAATTTGGAGCAAGATACCTAGAACGTCAACAAGGGGGTAGAGGTGTACTGTTAGGGGGTGTACCCGGAGTCAAACCCGGAAAAGTAGCCATTTTAGGCGGTGGAGTAGTAGGAACAGAGGCCGCGAAAATTGCTGTAGGTATGGGTGCTGGAGTGCAAATTTTAGATGTCAACGTAGAAAGACTGTCTTACTTAGAAACCTTATTTGGTTCAAGGGTAGAACTACTTTACAGCAACTCAGCACATATTGAAAACGCCGTTATAGAAGCTGATTTAGTCATAGGTGCGGTATTAATTCCCGGTAGAAAAGCACCCACCCTAGTAACCCGTGACTTAGTGAAAAAAATGCGTCCTGGTTCTGTGATCGTAGATGTAGCAGTTGATCAAGGAGGATGTGTAGAAACCTTACATCCCACATCCCATACACAACCAGTATATATTGAAGAAGGTGTAGTACATTACGGTGTTCCTAATATGCCTGGTGCTGTACCTTGGACATCCACCCAAGCATTAAATAACAGTACCTTACCCTATGTCGTGCAGTTAGCTAACTTAGGGGTGAAAGCTTTAGAAATTAACCCAGTTTTAGGTAAAGGTTTAAATGTGCAAAATCATCAATTAGTGCATCCTGCGGTTCAGGAGGTATTTCCTGATTTAGTCAGCTAAAATAGATGATCAGTCTGGGAATTAATTCCTAGACTGATAGCAAAAGTCATCTCAAGATCACTAAAAATATTTTTTTCTTTGATAATTTACTTGGATAAATTCAGAATTTTTTTAATCAGGATCACAACGAATTTCTACCATAAAACCATCAGGATCATAAAAGTAAATTCCTCTCCCTGTGGGACGGGTAACTGGTCCGTGTGCAATGATTAAATTATTATTTCTAATTACATCAACAGCTTGATCAAATAATTTCGGATCAATGTCAAACGCTAAATGATAAGCTCTAGTAAATGATTTACTTGGATCAGGATCAGGTGGTGATAATTCCGGTTCTCCAAATAAGTCTAATATTGTTCCATCTGGGGTGGTGAAATTAGCTACTTTTCCCTCAGCTACGAGTTGTTTTAATGTTTCTGGTACTTCATCACCTATCAATTCATGTAACCCTAAGATATTTCCATAAAAATGGCGTGATGCTTGCATATCGGCAACGTTTAATGCGATATGATGGATTTTGCGGAGGTGGCCGATAGGAATTGTTTTTTGATTATTCATGGGTTGTTTATAAGATTTTTATTTATTAACTAACCGCAGAGGTACAGAGGACACAAAGATAAGAAATAAATTTAAGTTAAGGTATCAATTTAGGGATTTAAGATTATTTTTAAGTCTAGTGTAAAACCTGGTAGAATATCTTCACCGGAAAGTTTTGGTGGATTGGAAAAATCAAAGTTGATAATTTCTACTTCTGTTCCAGGACGATAAATTTCTACTAGGGGTGTTTGGGGGTCAATTAACCAACCTAAAAGTGCGCCATTATCTCTATATTCTCGCATTTTAGTGCGTAGTTTTTCTAAAGTATCAGTTTCCGAACGTAGTTCAATTACAAAATCAGGACAAAGGGGGGGAAAACGTTTTTTTTCTTCTTTACTTAAAGCCTCCCATCTTGATAATTTTACCCAAGCAGCATCAGGACAACGATAAGCACCACTAGGTAATTTAAACTCGGTGGAAGAGTCAAATACTTTACCTAATTTGGTTTGACGATTCCATACACCCAGTTCTATGTTAATATCTGAGTTTCTAATTCCACTTTCTCCACCTATAGGGGGTATAATTATTAATTCTCTTGTTTGGGTGAGTTCTAATTTCCAGGGTTCATTAGCAATGCAAAGTTGATAAAACTGCTCATCAGTTAAACCTACTGCGGGAGGTATATTTAAGGTTAGGGTTTCCATAGGTTGTACTCTTGTATTTATGCCGATACAAAAAAGCTAACTAATGCTAACAAGAGCCAGCTTTTTCTTCCTGCTTCACCCTAGAAGTGTCGGCACTATCTAGTCCACAGGCTAACAC
>RDXV01000027.1 GCA_004292695.1 Nostocales cyanobacterium
CAAGGCAAGAGGCAAAAGGCAAAAGGCAAGAGGGAAGAGACTTTCAGCGATTTTACATTTTGTTACATACCTTGGTTTTTTCGAGCCGACTTACTTAATCTAGATTTGCTATGGTAAAAAATAAAAATAAAAAAATTAATTAGACAGGATTGAGACAAATTTAAAAGTTACCACTGTAGTCACCCAATATTGGCTTTATGAACAGAATTGAAGTTGAACAGAGAACTATTTTAATTGGTTTAGCGGGAAGTCATGGTTACGGTTTAAATCGTCCCGATTCTGATTATGATTATCGGGGAGTATTTATTGCTTCTAAAGGTTATTATTTAGGATTTGATCAAATTGAACAAAAAGATACTGGTTGGGATGAACCGGGTATTTTTCCTTTTTTAAATGGGAATCAAGATACAGTAATTTATGAATTAAGAAAAATCTTAAATTTATTGGCAGGTGCAAACCCTAATGTTTTAGAATTATTGTGGTTGCCTTCATACCCAATTTTAACAGCAGTAGGACAACATTTAATTAATCACAGAAATATTTTTTTAAGTAAAAAGGTGAAACATACTTATTCTGGTTATGCTTTTGCCCAGATCAAAAAAATGGAAACCCATCGCAAATGGTTGTTAAATCCACCCACGAAAAAACCGATTCCTTCAGATTTTGGGATAGAAGAAGAACACCCATTAAGTAAAGATGAACTCAACGCTTTTTTAGAATATCTATATTTATTAATTCGGGGTAAGATTGAATTTTTAGAAGAAGCAGAACAACTATATAAACTTTTGACGGCAGATATTGATTTTAAGGGAATGTTAAAACAATATACTTTAGCTGATGAAACTTTAGAATATACCCAAATTTTAACAAATAGCCGTAAAGATTTTATTCGGTTACTGCAAAAAAGTCAAAGTTATCAAATAGCACTCAGAGAATGGAAAGCATATCAATCTTGGTTAAAAAATAGAAACCCTGCAAGGGCAGAAATGGAAAGAAAATCAGGTTATGATTTAAAACATGGGATGCACTGTATTAGACTACTACGCAGTGGGTTAGAAATATTGCAGAAACAAGAAATAATTGTAGATAGAAAAATTGCGGGTGATGTAGAAGATTTAAGAGCCATTCTTCGTGGTGATTATACTTATGAACAGTTAATGAAAATGGCGGAAGATTTAGTGAAAGAAATGGATAGTGTTTATGAAAAATCTACATTAAAATATCAACCAGACCTAGCAGAAATTAATAATTTATGTATAGAATTAGTAGAAACGCAAGGTTGGTAAGAAAATCACTTACCAGTCACCTATAATTAGAAAAGGTGAAATTAAAAATAATCATCATTATCCTTAGTTTCAGGTGTTTTAGGTAGCTTAAATGAAAAGAGAATTATTTAATCAAAATCCCAAAATCATCAGTACAAAACTGAGCAACAAATGGCAATCATTTAATAGTTGGTTTATGAAAACACCAGAGAGAGCCATTTTAGAAGCATATCAAGCAGCAGCAGAAATTCAAAAAATTGAAAAGGAACAGTTTAATGGTCAAAAAATTGACCGTGAATTTGCTAATTACAGTGAAAATGTGATGGCATTTTGGGAAGGTAATTTGAATAGAAATCTTACTTTAATTAAGCTGAGATTAGCGGAGTTTAAAATAGGAATTAAGTTTATTGATACATCAAATAATCAGATTTTAGAAAAATTGAATTTTATTGATCAGGTGATGTCTAAATATGATCCTGATGTGATCTCAATATCAAATATTAACAAAAATACGAAAGCAGTAGAAAATCATGATTCAGATATAGATGATGAAGAGATTTTAAAAGAACCACCCCTCACACAGAAAACAGGTGTATTTCCCGGTTCAATTGGGAGAACATTTAATAGAATTGCCAGTGATTTTACACCAACAGCAGAAGAAGATTTTGTTAAAAAATATCGAACTTCCAGAAATCGCACCAGACGAGCAATTAAATTTTTATTATTGCTAATTCTCATACCATTATTAACGCAGCATTTTTCTAAGGAATTATTCATTAAGCCTATTTTTAAGAACTTTATATATGAAGAATCGCGGATTTTTGTAAATGGGGAAATGGAGGAAGACGCACTCACGCAGCTAAAAAATTTTGAGAGAGAGTTAAATTTTAAAAGATTATTACATCAAGCTCCTGAACTTTCACCAGAAAATATTGAAGCGCAAGTAAAAAATAAAGCTCTGGAAATTGCTGAGGAATTTCAAGCTAAAAGTAGTAATGCAATCAGTAATTTATTTGCGGATCTTGTTTCTTTAGTTGCTTTCGCTTTAGTGATTGTTTTTAGTAAAAAAGATATAGCTTTTCTCCAGTCATTGTTAGATAAAATAGTCTATGGTTTAAGTGATAGTGCTAAAGCATTTATCATTATTTTGGTGACAGATATATTTGTAGGTTTCCACTCTCCTCACGGTTGGGAAATTTTGTTAGAAGGTTTAGCGAGTCATTTAGGTTTACCAGCAAGCAGAAATGCAATTTTTCTATTTATTGCTACCTTTCCAGTAATTTTAAATACGATTTTTAAGTATTGGATTTTCCGTTATTTAAGTCGTTTGTCTCCTTCTGCGTTAGCAACATTAAAGGAAATGGATGAATAGGTAATGGGTAATTGGTAATTGGTAAAGATATTTACAAATTGCATATCCTTTACTTATTAACCTAAACAAGATAAATGATTTAGGGTGACTGTTGACTGTTTATGTTTAGTGCAGAATTTCTATTTATCTGCTATTAATGAAGGTTCAGCATTACTTTTATTTTTTCATTAAAAGTAAATGATGATACAAATGCTAAGAGTATGTGATTTTCACATGATAGCATCTAAATCAATTTAGTAGTGTAGTTCCCAGTTAATGATCATGAGTATTTTCTTGCAGCGTAAATTCCAAATTTCAGCGGGTATAATTTCCTTTTTGTTAGCAATTTTAGTTCATCAAAACATATCCGTGCAAGCGGAAAGAACACACATAAATCCTCAAACAGAAATTTCACAAATTGAAAATAAAACTAAAAATAGTTCTGTTTTTTATTCAGTAGTAGATGAATGGCAGAAATATAAATATAGTGTGAATGGAAAACGGGTTTTACAACCAGTAAAATTGCCAAATGCTAAGGTTAATGTTGTTAACGATAAAGATTTATTGACTGTTCTGAATAACACTAGACAATACTTTCGAGATTACCAAAAACAAGATCCTGATATTTCCCGCAATGGACTATTATTAAGTCAAGGTGTCACGGTAGAAGAAGTCCTAAAAACTTTAGATTTCATGATTACTGTGTTAGAGGAAGATATTAATAATAATCGTCCTACTCGTTTGCAAGATCCTAATTTTATCAATGCTAATTTCCGGGTGATTAAATGGTCTGCATATAATCCTGATAAACCCACACAAAAACAACTGAGAATTACAAAATATGCGGTGTTTAGTCACACAGGTTCTCGGACTAAGACGGCTAAATATAATGTTCCTCTTTATAGTTTAAAAGATGATATAGCTAAAGAGGATAAATTCTACACCAAATATACAAAACAAGATGTTTTATCAGGTATTTATGAACCAGGGGGTAAAGAATTTGGGAAAGTAGAACCTTTAGCATATTTAACCCGTGAAGGTTTAGAGTCTGCATTAATGCAGGGGACGATTTTAGTTAACTTTACTGATGGTACAAAGACATTTTTTAATGTTGATAGAAACAATGGTATTTCCTTTGTCAAGGGTTTAAATCCACGTTTACAAAAACGCTATTGGTATTTTAGGAAAGTTGATGACATTAAAGGCTACGGATATAAAATAGATAGTAAGATTTCTATTAAACCAGGGGTAACTTTTGCTGGGGATGTACTCAATATTGGTTTAGGTAGAATCATTGTCATGGAATATAATCAAGGTGGACAAAAACGCCTACAAATGGGAGTAATTGCAGATACTGGTGGGGCATTTTTACCCAATTTACACCAATTAGATTACTTAGCAGGAATTTTTAAAGATGAGAAAGAATTTCAGCGATATATCAGAAAATTACCTGAGTATGCGACACCTTACATTTTGGTGAAAAAGTAGTTTTTAAAGAGTAGTTTTTTAAGTTACTAGAAAAAAGCTATTACTGCTGCGGGTGAACCTGAACCTCCCCGCAGTCTCAGTATCCCAATAACAAGGGTTATACCTTGGGGTGGGAGTTGATCTAAATTGGTGAGGTTTTCTAAGACAATACGTGGTTTTTCGAGAATTAAACTGTTAGTGGTAAAATTTGTATCCTGTCCTGAATCTACACCATGAGTATCAATTCCTACTCCTGATATTTTTCTATTTGTGATTAAAAATTGAGTTGCATCTTTGCTAAACCCTGGAAAGTGCATATTTCCGTTTTCATCTTGGTTAAAAAAGGCCTTTTGATCTAGCCATTTGTATTGCCAACCTGTATAAAGTAAAACTGTTGAATTTTGCTGAATAGTTCCATTTTCCCTTTCCCAATTCAAGATGTCAGTGATGGTTAACTGATAATCTGGGTTTTCTGTAGCTTGTTTAGTAACATCTATGACTACCGCAGATACTACTAAGGATGGGGCGGAATATTCATCAATGCTGATACCGTCACCGTGAAAACTACTAGGGGCGTTGATATGAGTGGCACTATGTTCACCTATAGTAAAACTGCGTAAATAATATCCACTATCTTGGATTTGGGCAACAGTAGTAAATTGTACATTAGGATCTCCTGGCCATTGGGGAATATCTGTGTTAATTATATGACTCAAGTGAATGACACGGGAGTAGGAAATGTGATTTAGTGGTTGGGGTTTGATGGTAAATTTCCTCTATATTTTGTAGTGAGGACTTTAGTCCTCATTTCAGGGCTGAAGCCCTGACTACGAAATTATTTCCAAAGTAGATCCATTTTTAACATTAACTCACATTATTAGTGTGTGTATTTTTTATTTTGTAGTCCAAGAAAACTGGAAACATTTGACACCAGAAATAGATCGTCTCAGTCCAGAGATGGTAGAGAAACATACAGAAAATGCGATCAATCTTATTCTAGGTGGTTTGTTAGTTAAATGAGTCAGTGATAAGTGATCATTTATTCAGTGATTAATTGTTATTTTTACTTAATTACCAGTCACCAGTCACCAGTCACCATTCCCCTCGTTGCATAAAAAGTGGAGATTTTCATTTTTTGTGCTATAACCCACACATAAAATGTTAGACAGTAACCATATATGGAACTAGACAAATTAACCAGGTTTAAAGAGTACGGTGAGTTTATCCTCCGCAAAATTGACTCTGTACCCCAGCGCCCCTCCCAACAAGAAGATTGGGTGCCAACTAGCCTGGATGAGTGTTTAATGGGTTTACGAGAGGCTGCACAAAAAACAATAGAATTGGCTACCTCTCCTGTAAAAATTGGCGTGATGGGTGAATTTAGTAGTGGTAAAAGTTTGTTGTTGGGTAGCTTAATTGGTTACGCAGATGCTTTACCTGTAAGTGAAAATCCAACGACGGGAAATGTCACTGCGATTCATATTAAACCACAGGATAATTTCGCAACCACAAAGATAGATAATTATACTGTGGAATATCTATCTCAAGAAGGGGTGAATGAGTGTTTACATTTTATGTTAGCAGAGGCAAACCGTCGCGCCGTGTCCGCAGGTTTACCAACTTTACAAGTTGCTAAAATCAAGACTGGTAAAGATATTTCTCTTTGGTGTGAAGAGGCTTGGAACAGTTCTAATAATTTAGAATTACGCTATATTTTACGGGAGTTAGTATTATTTTTACGGGCTTATCAAGCCTATGGTGAATCTTTGTGTGGTAAACATTATCACATTGATGCAGCTACCGCCAAAGAAGGCTTGCAATTGATTGAATTACCAATGGCGATTCAATCTTTAACATTTGCAGATTTACCACCTGCACATATTCGTTTACCGAGTGCGCCCCAGGTGCTACAAACTCAACTATTACAAAATAGTTTTCCCTTAATTCGTAGAGTTGATATTGAAGTAAAAATATCTAGAGAAATTTGGGATTTAACAGGTGCTGATGAGTTTATTTTATTAGATTTTCCCGGTTTAGGTGCGGCTAATTCTGGTGCAAGAGATACATTTTTATCCTTGCGAGAATTGGGACAGGTGCAGACAATTTTGGTGTTATTAAATGGTAAATCACCGGGAAGTGATCGGGCTAATAGAATATTTACCATGATGCAGCAACAACGCCCAGGACAGGATTTAAAAGATTTAATTTTGGTGGGTGTGGGACGTTTTGATCAATTACCTTTAGATGGTGAAGGTGGGGAAAGAATTTTAGATTTTTTAATTGAAGATCACCCTAATTCTCAACCTTTGCAAACTGATGTAGTGTTTGAGAAATTAAAGGTTTTACAAACTATTATTGATGGTGCAGATGCCTTTACAAATCAAAAAGAAAGAATCGTTTTATTATCCCCATTGTTAGGGTTAGCGGAATTATCTAAACGTTCTACAAGGGTAAAAGCAGGTTCAGAGGAATTTCTAGCTAATTTAGATTATCCTGACTATTTAGAACGTTCCAAGAAAATCCAACAAAAATGGGGTAAATTAAGTGAAAAATTATTAGCCCATGAACCGCGTAATTCTCTGGGTAGACAGTTAGGTTATTTTGCCCAAGATGGGGGAGTTAGTAAACTCAGAGAACTGATTCAAAATCATGTTTCTACTCATGGTTTAAAACAATTATATGAAGATACCCGTAGGGCGGCTGATGTAGTTCATCAACAACAGGAACTACTCAAAAATATCATCGCCGAAATTCACGAACAGGGGATACCAGCCGCAGATAGTCCAGCATTTAATGAGTTACGTTTTGCCATTGAAAGTTTAGATAAAACCTATAGAAACTTTCAGAAAGATTTAGGTAGAGAACCTTTAAAAGATAGGAGAGGTATAGTAGTTAGTGATGTAATTAAGGATGAATTAACCTACAGAATTCTTAATTGGAATCATTGGACATTATTATTTAACAAATGTCAAAATGGGACAATTAAATTAGCCGAATCTAAAGGTGCAGCGGGTAGATTATTTGACCGGGGAAATAGGGTTAATAATTCTATTCCTACCAAGAGTGATGACTTTTACCCAGAATTTGAAAAAACTGTTCAGGAATTAGAAGAGTTTGCCCGTGATCGCATTCGTCAAGCGGTGATAGATTTGTTGAGTAAATTAGCCCATCAAGTAGTTTTAGAAAGGGAAAAAATTCAGACAATCATTAATTCTGATATGGAGGAAGTAATTGAGGATCAATTTGGTGAAGAAGCGGCGGATTTATTTTATAAATTGCTGTTAGGGTGTAACCCAAATGAATGGAAAGAAGCAGTAATTTCAGAAATTAAAGAACAGGACAAATCTATCTCTCCAGAAGTAATGTTTCCCCTAGCTAGAAGGGATGAAAAACATAGTATTGGGCAAATATTTGATTGGTCCCCTGAAAGAAATCAAAATTCATCTCGTAATGCCAATCATCAATTATTTGTTTTAAGGTTAAGAGACGAAATTATGGCTAGTGCTAGTTTACATCTTGTCCAGTATGTGAGTGAAGTTAATCAACAAGTAAACGCGGAATTAGAAGGAATTTTAGATCAAATTATTCCTAGTTTACAAAATCTTTCCAAGAAAGAAGAATTACTCAGATATATTGCTGCGGGAGATGCAACTCCAGAACTAGCAATTCCCACCTGGTTAGAAATTCTCAGTGATATTGCAGAAATTAAAGAAAGTGATATCTATGAGTATTTTTAGGTAAAGAAGGGAACAGGGAACAGGGAACAGGGAACAGGTATTAGTATTAGGTTGTTTTCTACATCTACCAATTACGAATTACGAATTACAAATTACGAATTACCTATTATGTCTGTGGAAATTTGCCTTCCACCAAAATATCAACTCCGAGTGAAAGAAAACCAAAGTTTGGATTTACCATCTATCCAAATTGTTGCTACAAATAGTAATACTCCTTATATTTCTAGGATTATTTGTAGCGTCAAGGGAACACCGACGGAATTAGCAGCGGAAATCCAAAAAAGATATAAACACTTTCACTCTGCTACACCCCAAAAAATCTCTAACCTCTGTCAATTAGGACAGTCTTTTTATCAGTTAGAGAAACCTTTAACAGAAACAGTCAATTGTGATTTACAAGTGATTGTTGAATATTTTGATGCTGATGCGACAGGAAAACCGATATTATCAATTCGTAAGAATTTAGGTGTTTCCTGTCAACTTTGGTTTACACCTGATTTTGATACCAACACAACCGTAAATACAAAAGATAAAAATATGAATCCTTTTGAATTAGACACTTACCTGAACCAATTAAGTCAACAATTGAGTGAAAAAATCAACGAGAAACCCAAAAAACGATTTCCTGGTTGGTTCGCGGTAGACTTTGGTACTTCCAATTCCACAGTTACACTTTTTGATCCCATTGAAGTACCCATTGCGGAAGTTTTACCCAGAGAACAGGAATTAAGATTGCGTCAACGGTTAACAGAGTGGTTGAATTCTCCCCCGGAATTAGCATTACCAGATATAGGGGTAAATGAGTGGGAAAAATTCATTGCGAATATTAGTAAAAACTTAGAAATTGAACCGGAAGAATTAGGTGAAGTTTTTGCAGGTGACAACAAAGAAACATTTTTAGAAGCAATTCGCCAAATTGAATTATGTGTGGGAAATAGTGATAGATTTCGCCGCGCTGTGAGTAAGAAACTTTATCAAATTTATCATGAAGTATTCCGAGTTCCGACTTTAGAATCTCAAAATTTAATCCCTGTAGTTTTAGATATTAATAGGAGAGAAACAGAAATTCCCAGTGAAATGGAAGTTTCAGGAATTGAACCTTTAAAACTACAAATGGGGAGAGAAGCAAGGAATAATCGGCAAAAGGCAATAGCCCAAGGTACAATTACTTCAGTTAAAGATATTATCAGTAGATTCCATCATTCTCCTAAACGTTATTTTGGGCAAAATAGAACTTTCTCTGTAATTTTAAATGAGGAAGAAAATAACATTCAAGTTAATCAATTAATTCAAGCAGCATGGGCGCATTTAATCGAATTGACAGAAGATTATCGTCAACGTGCAAGAAGAAGATTTTCCGAAGGTGATTTATTAACAGGTGTGTTTACCTATCCTACCGTTGCACCTCCAGTAGTGCGAAAAGAAATTAAAGCATTGGTGGAAGAATTAGGAATTGATGATGTGCAAACTGCCTATGATGAAGCGGTTTCTGTAGCAATATTTTTCCTATGGCGAGAATTTGGTGGTAACTTAAATATTGGTATTGAATCATTTAAAACTCGCTGCCGTCAAGAAAAAAATAAATGGTCACAAAATGTTTTAGTTTTAGATATTGGAGGAGGTACAACAGATTTAGCATTAATTGAATTAACTTTAGAGGATAAAACACCCTATTTTGCTGATAATGAAGATAGAGGTTTAGGCGGAAGATACTACAAACTCACACCTAAATTATTAGGTTCTTCGGGACATTTACAATTAGGTGGCGAATTAATTACTCTGCGAATTTTCCGACTTTTAAAAGTTGCCATAGCTGATTTTCTCTTAACAGCAATTACAGACGGAGATATCGAAAGCGATAAACTGGAAGATTTAATTAACTCAGAATTAAATGAACGCTTTTTAGAAAATGGTAAATTCAAAAGTGGCAGTTTATTAAAATGTGTGGATAAAGAAAATCCTGAAGGTGATGTTGCCTTTAAAGATGCGTTAGATACAGCAGAAAAAGTCCTACCAACCCGTTGGCAACAAGCACCCCAAAGACTACAAACATTTTACACTTTATGGGATTATGCCGAATCTGCAAAATTAAAATTAGGGCAGAAATTACCAGGAGATGGTTCATTATTAACCTTCACTTTAGAAGAACAACATATCAGCGAACTCCTCAACCAAAGTGCTATTAAACATCAAATAATTATCTCTGAAGCTATTTCTATTACCTTAGATAGTCAACAATTTGAACGGGCGGCTGTTTCTGCAATTAAAGAAGCTATTGGTATTGCTAAAGGGTTAATGGAAAGTCGTTTAAATGCAGATAATCAACAAAAAGTAGATTGGTTAATTTTATCAGGAAAAACCTGTAATTTAGACTTGGTACAGAAATATATTTACCAGGAATTTAGCAAATCTCCTTACTTTGTTTGGAATCCAGAACGGATTACTTTTGTGTTAGAATTCACCAAACTAGCTACTTCCGCTGGTGCTTGTTATGCTGAGAAATTAAGAAGATTAAGATTTGATCCTGAAGAATCAAAAAATCTGTTACGTAAAGGTGCAAACCAATTAGAAATAGATGTGAAAAATCTGTTTTATTACTTACCTTGCAACTTTAAACGTAAAACCCAAAGTAATGAATTATTACCCATTTTTAATGCAGGCCAAGAACTTTATCAATTAGCATCCTGGGAAAGTGTCGCTAAAGTGCGGACAAAATGGCAAGGTATCCAGTTAACAAATATTATCTATCGTCAAGACTATGAAGATGGAGAATTGAGGTTATGGGGTAGCTTTGATGGTAAAAATTTAATGGAGAAATTAGGGATGGAAGAAGCCGAATTTCTCAGCAAAATTAAGGTGCAATTTGAAATTGATCAAACCTTACAATTTAGTGTTTTACTCTGTCAAGGAAACCCTCATTATTTAGTAGATGTATCAGGAATTAACATTAATTCTGTGATGGCTAATAACTCAGAAAATACGGATTTATTTAATGATGGCAAACTGAGATGGAATATTGCGGTTGAACAAAATTATCAAGATTTAAAAGATGGAGATATTGCTATTAATGTTTTAGAATCTGCTACCGTTGATCAACCAAATGCTTATCATTTAGTATTTGCAGTTGATGATAATAAAAATCAGCAATTAGAAACTTTCCACTATATTCAAGATGGTGTTAACCAACCAGGAACAGGGTTAATTAGTCAACCTTTACCTCCCTTTCCTCAAAATGGCCAACATACATTTTATATCTATCAAATAGATCAGGAAACTAACACTAAAAAATGGATTAGAATTGGTGCATTAACTAAACCTGAAATAAGTACAGATTATCCTTGTCAATATCATGTTACATTGGATAACAAAGGGATATTAAGAATGCACGCAGGAGAAGTACCATATTGGACATCTCATAACCAACAATGTCTACAGGAAGAAGGTTGTGTTTATCGTGCGGAATTAGAATTACAACCTAACGAAATTGACAAAGAACGCGATCCTTTCTGCGGAATACATTAATCAGTTATCAGTTATCAGTTATCAGTTATCAGTTATCAGTTTTTAGGTATAAGTTTTGAACATTTAATTTCATTTAATTTATTGATTCTATGAAAAATCAAAATTTACAAGCATTATTAGCTATGAAAAATTCTCGTATATCTCAAGTTCTTAAATTGAGTTTATACGGACTGGAAGCAACTTTAAACCAAGCTAAGTTAGAATATCCTGATGATCCAGGTAATGAATTATGTCAACAGGTAATATCAGAAATAACGGAACTTTTAAAATCTCAAACCTTGACAGAAAATACCCAAAACCAAAATAATCAAAAACAAGTATCTCAAGAATCTCAATCTAGTAATTTATTAGATGAATTAAGGACAAGTTTTGAAAATGATTTAGAACTAAAATTCTATCTAGGATATGCACCTTTGCAAAGTCAAAATGATAGTGAATTGTGGTCAGAAATTCACCGTAAATTATTAAGAGTTCCTGAAGATGTAGCGACAATTTGGCGTAACCGTGCTTTAGAAATTGCCCAAAAAGTTGGTGTAAGTCAAGATTATGTAAATATGGAACATTTACCTTTTGCTAGAGATGAAATTCTCTATCCTGGTTTAAGTGGTGCTGTAGAAGCTAGAGGTTTATGTTTATCAAAAAAATTATTATTAAAATCAGAAATCGCTGAAAATTATCAATCAGAAGAATTACAATTATTAGCAGGTTTTTTACTTTTATATGAAAAAATTATTGATATAGATCCTGAATTACATCATGCTTTAAAAAGTGTTTTCAGCTTTGATATTGTTTCTTTAAAATCTCAACCAGAACAACATCAATTGTATTTGCAAACATTAGGCGATCGCCTCCAACGTACACAAAAAGCCGAGGAAAATACCGATCCAATTATCAATTTACGTGCTTGGATTGACATAGATGAAGCTATCCATTCCTTAGTATTTCTTCCTCCCGCAGAACGTTATTCATGGTGGGGAAAATTACAACAAGAATCACGAAAAAGTTTAAAAAAAGTAGCTCACAAAGCTATTCAAGCAGGTTATGATATCAAAATTAAACAATTATCAGGACTTTATGCTGATATCTGTGCTTATACCAAAGATGACTTACAATTAGATTACGGTGGAACACCAGGAGAAGTCTTAGCTTGTTTAAGATTATACGTAAAAATTAACCAAGAAGAAAACCCAGGTAGAGTAATATTTAGATCATTACGGTAGAATTTATTGTATCAGGAAACTCATTAAGTATAATTAAAGATACAAAATTCTTAGTTTATCAATTGAAACTTATATCTATAATATAAACAATGAATTAAGGTTGAGTTAATATTAATAAACCCAACCTCAAGTTAATTTATTTATCGGGTAGGGGGTTTTGTAGGTGTAGGTGTAGGTGTAGTAGTTGGTTTTGGTGAGGAAGATATATGTTGAGAGAATAGAGTGTCTTGTGTATTTTTCGCTTGAATATCTTGAGGTAAGTTAGCAATTCCCAAAGTAGTCAAAATTGCCAGAAAAGTTATAGGTGAAAAAACTTTCATTCTGTTATTCCTCTCAAAATTAATCTACCTTATTTTGAGAAAGATTGAGTTTTTATTTATCTTGCTACAGTTAGTCTATTCGATATGTACTGAGATAGATAAAATCATGGTTGATTATTTGTGATATTCTATTTTTAGGAAGATGAAAAAAATGATTAATTTCAATATTAATCACCACTGGCAAAAAACAGAGGTAATACAAAAGCAGCAATAATTCCCAGGAATATAAACACTTCAATTAACCCCAAAATTAAGTTATTTTCAAATAATTTACTAACTTCTCCTTTCACATTTCCAGGAAAATTACCCCACCAACTACGTAAATGATTAAGCCAATGTTTAGGATTATCTTCCGGTCGAAATTTACCAGAAATCATGGATAATAATAATGTTAAACCTCCAACCTTAGCAGACATTAATAAATGAATTGCTAAACAGACAAACATTACCAACCAAGCAATTAAATGGCAGGAATACCAAATATGATCTAATTCTCCTAATGGTAGCCATTCTTCTTTCATCATTCTACCAGATGTCACCGCTAACACTGAAGCAATTAACATCAAAGTATTAGCTAAACGTTGCAAAGTTACCCACCAAATGGGACGATTAAATTCTGATAATTTTTGGATGGAGTCTGACTGTAATAAACGTTTGCTTCCAGCATGAAAACTATAAATCACAAAAACTGGTAATAATAACAAAAAAAATAAACCCACAGTACCGTGAATATCCTGGATAGGGTTAATTTTAGGAATGGGGAGTTTACCAAATCTTTTATCAAAGGTGTTGTACACTAAAAAACCGCTGATAATAGCCGCAATTGCTAAAGTACCACTCAAACTGTGTAGAATTCTTAGTAATAAAGGTTGATAAGGTGCGGAACGAGTCATAGTAAGTTAATTAATTGTGTTTTGATGTTAAATTTGGATATTGAGAAACTTAAATAATGAAAAATTATTTTACTCTATATTTTCACGAAAATTAACTTTTTTATATAATTGACTCAATGATATTGTCATATCAATTGATGATAAGTTTAATATAGAATGTTCTGTTTCATGTTCTGTTAAAACCCATTTATTTTCTTGACTTTTAATATATTGCATCACATAATATTGACTTTGATCAATTAAAAGATATTCCTTAAATTCAGGAATAGAACGATAATAAAGAAATTTGTCACCCCTATCATAATCTTTAGTAGATTTGGATAAAACTTCAGCAATTAACAAAGGATTAGTGACTATGGTGGTATTTGTACCATAATAAATAGGTTCACCCTTAATGACCATCACATCAGGATAAGTAAACACTCGATGACGTGGTATCCACAGTTTAACATCACCAATATAAATTTCATAATCTAAATCGTTTAGTGCTATATTCAGGGTAGTTGCTAAATTTAATGCCAGTTTATTATGGTTTGTTGTTCCACCAGTCATGGTGATAATTTCTCCATCTTTATATTCATTTTTAAAGTCTGCTTTTTCCTCAAGTTCTAAATATTCTTCTGGGGTATAGTAGGCTGCGACTGTTTTAATTTCTTGAATGGTAGTTTGTAGTTTCATAGGTTTTATCCATCAAGATGTGTACTTACTGAAAACAATAAAATCAAAATCTTTTGAATTTCCAAGCTGTAATCCTCACATTTCAGAAATTATAGGACACGTTATATTTAACAATGATATCATAAGTTTTGAGCATAATTCAATATAAATTTCTCATAATTATATCATGATTAAAAGTCCTCTCCGCTATCCGGGTGGTAAATCAAGAGCAATCAAACAAATAGCCGAACATTTACCAACAAACTTTACAGAATTTAGAGAACCATTAGTAGGAGGTGGTTCAGTATTTATTTACCTTAAACAAACCTACCCTAACTTAAAAATTTGGATTAATGATTTAAACAGAGAACTATATTTATTTTGGTATATTGCCCAAAAAGATTTATCTAAATTAGTTGCAGAAATTCGCCATATCAAAGAAACCAGGAAAGATGGTAAAAAACTATTTACAGAACTCACTAAGATAGAAGATATCAATAAATTAACAGACTTAGAAAGGGCAGTGAGATTTTTTGTCTTAAATAGAATCACCTTTTCTGGGACAATAGAATCAGGTGGTTTTTCCCAAGAAGCATTTTATAAACGTTTTACACATTCATCAATAGAAAGACTAGAAAAATTAGAGAATATCTTAACAACAGATATAAAAATCACCAACTTAGATTACAACGAACTATTAAAAAAAGAAGGTAAAGACGTATTTATATTTTTAGATCCACCATATTTAAAAGCAGAAAAATCAAAATTATATGGCAACCGAGGAAACTTACATACAGGATTCAATCATCAAAAATTTGCAGAAGACCTAAAAAAATGTCCCCATCAATATCTCATCACCTATGACGACACACCAGAAATCAGAAACTATTTCCAATGGGCAAAAATTGAGCAATGGGAACTACAATATGGCATGAATAACTACAAACAAAAAACAGCCCAAAAAGGACAAGAACTATTTATCAATAACTACCTAATACCACTATAAAAATCTCTTTTCTCGTAAGTATTCAGCTATCAGTAATCAGCTAAAGTAAATGATGGGAGCATCCCAATTTTGAAAAAATAACCGCAGCGACACTAAAAAATATCTTAAAATCTCTTACCTTTGTGTCCTTTGCGCCCTTTGCGGTTCAATCATATAAAGGCTTGGAGGGTTTATTTCGTAAAATAAACATAAATTTACACATTAAATGATTTCAGTCAGGAGAATAAAGGTTTATCAAGTAAGTTATGATGATTGTTAAAAAATATCACTTGTCTTAACATCTTCTCTCCGTGTCCTCCGTGCCTCTGCGGTTCGTTTTCAAAAAACTCCCATTTTTAGATAGAATCACACACAGACTAACTACAGAACCCCGAAAATGACAACCACAACAGACCCTAAGACCTGGTCAGACCTATTAAAACAACTATTAGAACATCAATCATTAACCCGCACCCAAGCAGCAGAATTAATGCAAGGATGGATCAACGAAACCATCCCCTTAGAACTATCAGGAGCAATATTAACAGCATTAAACTTTAAAGGAGTATCCGCAGAAGAACTCGCGGGAATGGCCGAAGTATTAAAATCTTTATCCGTAGCAACAGAGGGAAACATCCAACTTCCCACACCCTTAGTTGATACCTGTGGAACTGGTGGAGATGGCGCGTCCACCTTTAACATTTCCACAGCCGTAGCATTTGTTACCGCTGCTGCTGGTGTACCTGTAGCCAAACATGGCAACCGTTCCGCCTCCAGCTTAACAGGTAGCGCCGACGTATTAGAAGCATTGGGTGTAAACTTAAAAGCAAAGAGTGAAAAAGTTCAAGCCGCAGTTTCAGAGGTAGGAATTACCTTTTTATTTGCTCCTGGTTGGCATCCAGCCTTAAAAGCGGTGGCAGGAATGCGGAAAAATTTAAAAATTCGGACAGTATTTAATTTACTTGGACCATTAGTAAATCCACTGCGTCCCACAGGCCAAGTAATTGGTGTCTTTGATCCTAAATTAATTGTCACTATGGCTGAGGCTTTAAACCTGTTGGGAACACAAAAAGCCATAGTTTTACATGGTCGAGAAAAATTAGATGAGGTGGGTTTAGGGGATATTACTGATTTAGCAGCCTTAACAGATGGGAAAGTAGAGTTAACCACCATCAACCCGGCGGAAGTGGGAGCAACTCCAGCCCCAATTACCGCTTTAAAAGGTGGGAATGTGGCGGAAAACGCCGAAATTCTTACCAATGTCCTGCAAGGGAAAGGAACTCCAGCCCAAGAGGATGCGGTGGCGCTGAATGCTTCCTTAGCCTTGCAAGTTGCGGGTGTAGTTCCCTGGTTGGATCACGCTCAAGGTGTGACTATGGCGCGGGAGATTCTACAAAGCGGAAGCCCCTGGCAGAAGCTGGTTCAGTTGATTGATTTCCTGAAGGATTAGCGTCTGAGTGAGCTTGGGGACGAAATTCTATGATGTTGCGCTTAATGGTAACGTCATAGTCACCAAAAAAGTCATGTCCTAGTAATCCCGTTTCCAACTCCTTGCCGGCGATCGCCACAGGAAGTTGATTTACCTTGACTCCTCCCAATTCCATTGATTGTAAGTAACCGATAGGAAACTCTACACCCTTAGAACTCACAGTATTAGCTTTAGCAGTAGCTACAGGTACTATACCTAAAGCATCTGCCACTTCTTGAGTAATCACACTACCACTAGCTCCCGTATCCACAATCATCTCAAATTTTTGCTTACCGTTGAGGGTAACTTCCACAATGGGAGTACCACCAATACGGCGTTTAATGGGTACTACAAATACCTGTTGGTTATAAGCGTAAATTTCCGAAGTCGGGAAAATCGGCTGTGGTGGTGGTAGAGTTTGTCCCGACTGTATGGGAACAGGAGAAGAATAACGCGGTACTTTTGATGGTACTTTTGATGCTACTTCTGATTCTACTTTTGCTACTTTCTGGACGGGTGCGACGGCTATCGGTGGATCATCTAAAATTTCCCCTTGACTGGGATTAGCTCTTTGTATGGCTAGTTGAATTTCTCGCTCATACTCGGCAATTTTGCTTTGAGCAAAGGAAAAATTGGGACTGTCCCTTTTTACGTCTTGCAAAAGGGTAATCGCGTTTTCTAGCTCATCGGCGACTAATTCCCAATCTTCACGAGATTGTGCTGATCTACCAATTCTTTCTGCACCATTAGCTTTTTCCAGTGCCAACTGTAAAGGACTGGGTTTTGTTGGTTCTGGTTTTGCTGCTGCTGGTTTTTCTGGTTCTACCTCTAGTAGAGGTTTTGGCGGCACTTTCAATGGTGGTTGAATGGCTGCCAAGTTACCGGAAGGAACGGAAGACTCGGAAACAGACGACGGAGAACTGTCAACAGTTTTTGTCATCGGTTGGGTACGACTACAACCAACTCCAACAACTGCCAGACTACCGCAAATAAAAATAAGGGCTGTACGAGATAAAAAGGACTCAAGCATAGTTACTTTCAGGTTAACCGCCCTGTGTCTTTCCAAGTTTAACGCCCTCTATCAAAAGTTGATCGTGGTTTAGCTACTGAATTATGAAAATTCATGAGTGTTAGGAAACCGACACAAAAAAGCTAACGTCAAGTAAGATCATCACATTCAAGATCAGCCAAAAAGTAGCCAGATATGGGTAAGATAGAGAAGCTATCTTTTCTGCGTAGCAGATTGTTGATAAATTTTTTGTCTTACCCCTGGGAGATATTGCTATGGTGACTTTAAAAATCGCTGTTTATATTGTTGTAGCCTTCTTTGTCGGCATTTTCATATTTGGCTTTTTGTCTAATGACCCTGCTCGTAACCCAGGCCGTCGGGATTTAGAATAAGAGTCCCACCAAATTTCTGCAATTGCTGGAAGGTGGAAGACACGAAAATGCCTGGAAACTGGTAAATAAGAACAAGATTCACAAAAATGATCCAGTGTCCTCTTCTTTGTCAGCTGTTGCAAGTCATCAGAAGGTGAAGTCGGAAGGCGAGTGTGTATGTATCCTTGTATCCTTCCGGCTTAATATCTGGCTTTTCCTTAGCTTGATTTTCCACCTAAATATGATTCAACCAGTTTTGCCACCTGATTCACCTGCTGTTCATCAATACGTACAACCTAGTGGTTCTCTCACTGTTGCTGAGTTGCAGGATCAACCTGTTAAAAGTCAACAGGTCATTTCAGGAAAGAATGATTTTGAGACTGTTGATGGTGCAGTTATTCTGACTGAAAACCATACAGATGTTGTAGTTTCTCAACCTTTATCTGCTGATCCTGTTCCTGAAAAGTTACCTCCTGAATTTTCTCCTTTACCAGTTGCTCAAAGTGCGGAAGTTTTAGGTGGTTCTCTCTCAGTTGGTAATTCACCACCTGAACATGAGAAAATTGATCACCAAGAAACAGGTAAATTTCCGACTCATGATGGAGTTGTGGAGGATGAGAAATTATTGTTATCTCAATCTCCTGTAGTGATTGAAACGCCCAAGGTAGCACCACCTCAAGAACACAATTCCCCAGAGGATGTAAAGGTAGAAACTTTAAACAATCAAATTAATATTTCTGGATCGCTGCAAATAGCAGATAATCCATCTAATTCTTTACCAGTACAAAATATTATTGAATTTAAGCCCCGTAATATTGATAATCAACCATCTACACCGACAACGGTAGAAGTTCCTTTATCACAGGAGACGGTTGAGCAAAATTCAGAAGTAAGAAGAAGAGTTGTAGAGGTTATTGCTGATCGTCAAGAATACGATGAATTGAGAAAAGTTGTCACCGCTGAGGGTAATGTGGTGGTGCGGTTTGATGGTGCGGTGGTGGATGCTGATCGCCTACAGGTAAATTTGGATAATTTAATTGCTGTGGGTGAGGGAAATGTGGCGTTAACTAGGGGTAATCAGGTATTTAGGGGTAATCGTTTTACTTATAATTTTGTCCAGGATAGCGGTGATTTGGAGAATGGTAGCGGTGAAATTTACATTCCTACTACGGAAAGAGATTTTGCTTTTGATCCTGCTCCCAGTGCAGATTTAACAGCGGGTGGTGTTCCTAGTCGGCCACCTAGCGATCGCATTCGTGCTAATCAACCGATTACAGGTATTAGTAGTCCAGGTGGTATTAATGTTAACTTGGGCGGTCAACCAGATGCTAGTAATTTACCAGTGGCAAAATCTGGTGGTGTAGTTAAGCGGATGCGGTTTGAGGCGAAAAAGATTGATTTTTACCCGCGTGGTTGGCAAGCTTCTGATGTGAGAATTACGAATGATCCGTTTTCTCCCCCAGAGTTAGAATTAAGAGCTTCTAAAGTGACGTTAACTAAAGAAGCGCCTTTGGTAGATAGAATTACTACTCAAAATCAAAGATTAGTTTTTGATCAAAATTTTAGTTTACCGATTCCTATTGATAATCAAAAAATTGACCGCCGGGAAAGGGATATTAACCCCTTTATTGTGTCTCCTGGTTATGATAATGGCAACCGGGGGGGTTTGTATGTAGAACGTCATTTTTCAGCGATTAATAATGATCAAACTCGCTGGACTATTACACCGCAGTTTTTTGTTCAAAAGGCGTTTGAAGATAGTAGTAATGTAGCTGATTTGTTTGGTGTAACTACTAAGTTAAATAGTGTTTTGGGTGAGAAAACGAGGTTAGAAGGTAAAGGAGAATTAACAAGTTTAGATTTGAATAAAGTAGAGGATAGTTTACGGGGGAGTTTACGTTTACGTCAGACTTTAGGTGATGTTAACCCCCATATTTTAAATTTAGAATATAGCTACCGTGATCGTCTTTATAACGGTACTCTTGGTTTCCAAACTGTACAAAGTAGTTTAGGGGGTGTTATTACTTCTCCGATTATTGCTTTAGGAAATAGTGGTGTAAATCTGAGTTATCAAGCTGGCGCTCAGTATATTAATGCTAATACTGATAGACAAGATTTATTGGAAGTTGATAGAAAAAATGATCGGGTTTCTTTAGGTCGTTTACAGGGTAGTGCTTCTTTAAGTAAGGGTTTTTTATTATGGCAAGGAAAACCATTACCGCCTACAGCAAATGAGGGTTTAAAATATACTCCTAATCCAGTTGTACCATACTTACAGGCGATCGCCGGAGTTACAGGAACTAGCAGTTATTACACCAGCGGAGATAATCAAAGTACCTTAACTGGTACGGTGGGTTTAGTGGGACAGGTTGGTAATTTTTCTAAACCGTTTTTAGATTACACTGCTTTTAATGTGAGTTATTCCCAAGGTTTTAACAGTGGTTTATCACCATTTTTATTTGATCGTTCCGTTGATACGAAAGTTTTAAGTGCGGGAGTTTCTCAACAGGTTTATGGACCAATTCGTTTAGGTTTCCAAACTTCAATTAACCTAGATACAGGCCAAGAAAGTAGCACTGATTATACTTTAGAATATAGCCGTCGTACCTATGGGATTACTTTACGTTATAATCCCGTTTTGGAATTGGGTGGTTTTAGTATTAGAATTAGTGATTTTAATTGGACTGGTGGTACTGATCCATTTTCTGGTAGTAATGTTAGACCAGTAGTTAATGGGGTGAGACAGGAGAATTAAGAATTTAGAATTTAGAATTTAGAATGAAGAAAGGAGAATGAATTTAGAATTTAGAATTTAGAATGAAGAAAGGAGAATGAATTTAGAATTTAGAATTTAGAATGAAGGTAAAGAGAATGAAAAATATTTTTGCAGCAAATTGGTTGTTTAGAATTTATGGTAATCTGGTAATCTGGTAATCTGGTAATCTGTTTATACGGAATATAAGTAGAAACAACTAGACAAACATGGCTAATAAAGATATACAAGAAAGAACCCTAACCTTTAGTATAAGAATAGTTAATCTTTGTAAGTTTTTAAGAGAAAATGGTGGAACAGGATATGATTTGAGTAAACAATTAATACGCTCAGGAACAAGTATTGGATCAAATATTGAGGAAGCGCAAAATGCGGAAAGTAAAGCTGATTTTATTCATAAAATGAGCATTTCTCTCAAGGAAGCGAGAGAAACTAATTATTGGTTAAAAATATTAATAGCAACAGAGAAACAACTAGAACAAAGATTACTTCCTTTGTTAAATGAATCTAATGAGTTAATTTCTATTATTCATGCAATCATCAAAAATAGTAAGACTAACAATTAGTCATTCATTCTAAAATTCCCCATTCTAAATTCTCTTTTCCCCATTCTACATTCTAAATTCTAAATTCTAAATTCTAAATTCTACATTCATAAATTATCTTGGTTTTCCCAATGTAGTAATATATAAAACAGCTTCATCAGCAGGAATACCAAGAACGTCATTTACTTGATCATCAAAAAAACCACCAATGCCACTCACTCCTAAATTCAGGCGAATAGCTGCTAAATTCAGCCTTTGACCCAAATGACCAGCATCTAAATGTAAATAACGATAAACGCGATCTCCATATTTATTAATTGCAGTTTTTAAATCAGCGGTATGAAAAATTACTGCTTTAGCATCCCTGCCTAATTCCTGTCCTAAACAGAGGAAATGTAGTTCCCGACGGAAATTTTTAAAGCGAATTTGACGCAATTCTTGGGCTTGAGGTGCATAATAATAACAACCAGATTCTAAACCTTTAACACCAGAAACAGCGATAAAAGTTTCAATCAAATTCAAATCAAAATAGTCAGGATTACGATCTAAACCTTGATCAATATAATGTTCTGGTTGATAGGTAAAATCAAGTAAAGATTTCAACTCATCTAAAGTTAACTTTTCCCCACTATAGGCGCGAGTAGAACGACGTTTATAAATGGTATTTTCTAAGGCTGAAAGATTTCTTTCCCAATCAATTGGTGTAGTTATTGTAGAAATTTTTTCACAGAAAGGAAAATTATATTTATCTTCTAAAGATTGTTCTGTTTTAGCTGGTTTTAAATCGTGTTTAACTGTTTGTTCTGAAGTAATTTGAGTATGAAGATGAAAATATTTCAGTAGTTCACCATCGGGAATGCGTGGATATTCAGTTTCTACAGAAGAGGGTAAAGCAGTTTTTCCCAGGGGTAAATTTTGTTTAATATCTAATAAGTCAGCTAAAGCAATAACAACGGTTGTACCTTCTTGTTCTGGATCAATGTAAAGTAAATCGTTAACAGCTTCATCTATAAAACCCCCTATTAAATGGGGACGATAATCTGTAATAGCACTTGCTAATTCAATGTTACCCAAAAGGTGGCCAGTATCTAAAAAAATGCGACGATAAGCTCTATCTTCATAACGCCATGCAGAACGATAAAAAACCGCTGTGGTAATAATTGCTAATTGAGTATTTTCTAAGCTAGGATGCCAAAAACAAGCGTTTTGTAAAGCAGTCCAGACATTATTTTCCCAAAACTGTTTTAAAGAATGAGTGCGACACTGATAGTTATAAAGTCCCGCAGGTAAAAACGGTGTTCCACGAGAAACTAAGTATATTTCTGCTGGATATAAACCCCCAGCGCTGGGAGCGGAACGTAGGTATACAGCACTACCCATAGAGGGTATTTTCGCAGTGAGTCCATAGCTATGAAATAACAGCTTAGAGAGTCTTTGCCACCATTTAGCTTCTGAGTTTTGATTTAAAGCCTCTGGTTGTTCTTGAAGATAGGGTTTGAGGTCAAAATCACTGCCAATCTTGTATTCTTTAAAGGGTACAGGTTGTTTTGCCCAGTCTAATTGGTGAGTTTTGCCAGCTAAGGTTTCTGGGTCGTATTTAGTGCGCTCATGGTAATGTTGGGCAATTGATTCATGTATTTCTGGCATAGTATTTTTAATATCCTTAAACAGTTATCAGTTATCAGTGAACAGTTATCAGTGAAAGAAGCCAAATGGTGCTATTTTCTTATTGTCTTTTACCTGTTCAGCGGTCTTAATTACGAATTATGAGTCAGCAGATGTTACCAATACGTAAAACCCTATCAACAAATGGTATACAAATTTCATACCTGGAATGGAATAATGGTGAAGAACCATTACTACTGTTACATGGTATGGCTGATAATGCCTTAGTTTGGTCTAGCTTGGGAGATTATTTAGCTCCTAATTATCACATAATTGCCCCAGATATGCGCGGTCATGGTGAGAGTAGTAAGCCGGAAAAAGATTATACTTTTGATAGTGCGATCGCTGATTTAGAAGCATTAATGGATAATTTTGGATGGTCGCAAGCTCACGTTGTTAGTCACTCTTGGACAGGGAAATTAGCAGCTATTTGGGCAAGATACAACCCAAAACGTCTCAAAAGCATCACTTTGGTAGATCCTATTTTCATTTGGAAAATGCCCAATATGATGAAATTGTCTTTTCCTTTACTGTATAAGGTGTTGCCATTTCTGAAAACGATGGGACCATTTACCAGCTATGAAGATGCGGAACAACAAATTAAACAACTTAGTCAATTCCAGGACTGGAGTCCTTTACAACAGCAAGTGTTTCAAGCTGGAATAGAACAAAAAGCCGATGGTACATGGGGTAGTAAATTTACCATTGCTGCCCGTGATGGTATTTTTGATGCAGTAATTGAAGTTCCTGGTTTTGTTAACCCTGTTGATACTCCTGCCTTATTTATTCAACCAGAAAAGGGTGTAAACCGCCAAGAATGGCAAATTAAACCCTACAAAACCAATTTAAAAAACCTCACGTTTAAAAAAGTACCTGGAAATCATTGGCCGTTTTTAACCAAACCTGAAGAATTTAATCAAACAGTTGCCGAATTTTTAGCAAGTCATTAGTTATTAGTTATTAGTCATTAGTCATTAGTCATTAGTCATTAGTCATTAGTTATCTTGAACTCCTGAATTCTAAATTCTTCAATTATTCATTCTAAATTCTTCATTCTAAATTCTACATTCGATTTATGGCTCTTTGTATTAATCCTGTTTGTCCTGAAAATAATCATCCTGATAATGATGAAAACCGATTTTGTCAAAGTTGCGGTTCTCAATTGGAATTATTAGGACGTTATCGAGTTTTGCGTTTATTAAGTGATAAAACTGGGTTTGGTAAAGTATATGAGGCTTACCAACAAGATACACCTAAAATTCTCAAAGTTCTCAAAGAAGAATTAACAAATGATAGTAAAGCTGTTTCCTTATTTCAACAGGAAGTAGATGTTTTAGCGAAATTAAATCATCCGGGTATTCCTAAAACTGAGGGTTATTTTCAATATCAAACCAGACTAGGTTTAAATCTCCATTGTATGATTATGGAGAAAATAGAAGGACCAAATTTAGAACAGTGGTTACAACAACAACAAAATCGCCCTATTTCTGAAGGACAAGCAATAGCTTGGTTACAACAATTAGCAGAAATTTTATTATTAGTTCATAACCAACAATATCTACACAGAGATATTAAACCGTCTAATATTATGATTCGTCCTGATGGACAATTAGTATTAATTGATTTTGGTACAGCGAGAGAAGTTACCCAAACTTATATAGCAAATAATGGCGGTATGACATCTATTTCTTCTTCTGGTTATAGTCCCAGAGAACAAATGAATGGTCAAGCGTTACCCCAATCTGATTTTTTTGCTTTAGGAAGAACCTTTGTTTTTTTATTAACTGGTTGTCAACCATCACAATTATACGACGCTCATTTAGATATTTTGAAGTGGCGACATTTAGCGAATCATGTATCAATATCTTTACTAGATTTTGTAGATTGGTTGATGTTTAATGAAGTAAGTAAACGTCCTAGAAATGCGAGAGAAATCTTAGATAAATTAGCAGAATTAGAAAATACAACTGTAGGAATAACCACAGGAACTACAGGGAAAACTGTTAATGTGGTTGGTGGTTTCAACACAAAAATAATTAATCAAACTACAGCAAAAGAGACGGTTAAAAAACCAGATAAACAACCGGAAAAAATGCCATTATTGGCGTTATTGTTGGCTTTATTAGCTTCTTTATTTTTGTTGTGGACAGTTGCATTAGCAAATCGGAAACAAGAATTTACTGTTGTTCCTGCGGACTATGGACAAGTACCGGAGAAAAAAGGACAAGTTGATTATTTTCCCTATGAAGAAGGTACAGATAGTCAAGGAAAAGTAGCGGAATTTAATATTGCGGTTTTATCAGTAGAATATAAATGGCAATTAGGTAGCACTTTTCAAATTAAACATAATGATGAAATTATTAATTTGGAGTCTTTACAGTCAAGGTTAGAAGCGGAAGGAATACAGAAGATTATGGAAAATCCTAGTGAGATTATTTCTGTAGGAACTGCTTCCTGTGAGGGTAATATAAATGCTGAACAAAGTCGAGCTTTAGAACGTTCTAAGCAGATTCAATTATTGGCCAAAAAATTGTTTAATAATACATCAAGTGTGCAAGGTTATAGATTATTAAACTTAGGACAATTTCAGGGAGAAGACTGTCAAGCAAGTCAAGATTCTACAGCTTATCAACGCAGTATTATTATTATTGGAGTTAAAAAACAGGATGAGGGAGTAATATTAGATGAAGCACTTAAAAATAGATTAGAGAAAAAACCTTTTGCTGATTTTAAATTAAGAGATTATTCGTTAGGTGGAGCAGATAAATTTAAAACTATTCCTAGTAATTTATAAGTCAGGAGTCAGGAGTCAGGAGTCAGGAGTCAGGAGTCAGAATATTTATTTGCAGCATTAGTAAGCTGTTTTTTGTAAGTTGATTACTGATTAATAATAGTTGAATACTTGTAAAAATTATGGTCAAAAAAGCAGATATTAGCACCAAAAAACTCATTAGTATCGCCCCTGAAAATTGGGTAAAATGGGTGACGCAAATTCCTGATATTCTCATCGGAGAAGTCATTAATTCAGAATTTCAATGGATAAGTCGAGAAAGCGATGTATTAGTTAAAGCCACCAGTCCGAAATACGGTGAATTTCTGGTACTCAATGAGTTACAATTAAGATATAAGCCAGAAATGCCTAAACGAATGCGAGCTTATGCAGCATTAGCAGAGGAAAAATATAATCTTCCCACTTACCCTGTATTAATTAATATTCTTAAAGAAAGCGAGGAAGAAATTCCACACCGCTATGAATCAGAATTTGCTGGTTTACAAGCACGTCAAGATTACCGGGTAATAAATCTTTGGGAAGTTGATGTAGAAATAGCTTTAAGTCAACCCATTCCTTCACTGCTTCCTTTTGTACCAATTCTCAAAGGTGGTGGTGAAGAAACAATAGTTAGAAAAGCATTAGAAATGCTGCGAGCAGATGAACAATTAAGCCAATTAGAAACGGTAATGGCTTTTTTTGCTACCTTTGTATTAGATAGTGTTTTAGTTCAACAAATTATGAGGTGGGATATGGTGGTATTACGTGAGTCTCCCTGGTATCAACAGATTAGAGAAGAAGGAAGAAGAGAGGGAAGAAAAGAGGGAATACAAGCAATGATTTCAGCTATTGAATTAAGTTTAGAAATCAAATTTGGCGAAGAAGGTTTACAACTGATGCCAGAAATATCACAATTTTCTGATTTAGAACAATTAAAAAATATTCAAAGAGGGATTATGACTGTAGATAATGTGGATGAATTACGGGAATTTATGAAGAGTATTTAATAGTGTTTAATATCTTGGGTGGGCAAAACCCACCTGTATTTGAATTTTGAATTTTGATTTTTTACGCTCCCATACCTGAATATCGCTTTAAACCTGCACGCCATAATAAGCGATTTAGTCCTAAAAATATGAGTATCCAACCCAACATGGATAAAAAACCTCTGGTTAAATCTACAGGTAAACCTACTAAAATATTAGCGGGAAAACTAATTAAATAGGGAAAAGGTGTCATCATTACTATATTTCTGACATTTTCGGGAAAAACTTCTAAGGGTGCGATATATCCTGATAAAAATAGATAAAATAATAACCAAAAGTTTTCTAATGCTGTTGCTCTTTCTGTCCAAAAAGCGAACATAGCAAAGGTATATTGAATTATAAATCTGAGGGTAAAGGCCATGATTGCGGCTAGGAGAAATAATAAGATATTAGGTAAGGTGGGTATCCAAAAAGATTGGGGATGGAGTAAGAAAAATAGTCCTAGAACTAGAAATATTAAGGGTGTGCGGGCTATTCTTTCAGAAATGTGAGTAGCGAGATGATGAAAACCGGGATCTATGGGTTGTAATAAACGGGGTGAAAGTTTACCTTCAACTACTTCTTTTTCAAAGTCGTAAATTACCCAAACTATACTAAATTGTCTAGCTAGAAATACAGCGAAAAAGTATCTAGAAAATTCTAGAGGTGTTAAGCCAAAATTGCCTCCTGCTGCTGCTTGCATCCACAAACCCATGAGAATTATTGGTAATGAACCTGCTAATATCCAAAATATGAGTTCTGAGCGATATTCCAGCATATAGGCATAATATACTGTGAGTAGGGTGATGATTTTCTTGAGGAAGTTTTTCATGGTAGATGCTAAAATCTAAAATTTATGGTTAATTTTTTGGTAAGTTACTATTTTAGTGAACAACTCCAGATTCAAATACTCTACCGATGACTTCTTCTACTGATGGTTCGGTAACTGTTAAATCTATAACGTCTAGGTTGGCTAAAATTTGTGATACTGTGCTGGTGAGTGCATCTCGTTGGACGATAAATTTGACTGTGCGACCTTCTAATAGTTGAATATCTCCATAAAAGCTAAGTTTTTCTGCTGGTAAAGGTTGAGATAGTTCTACGTCAATTTCTCGGTAAGGTGCGAATTTTTCTAATAGTCCATTTAAACTACCATCATACATTAATGTTCCTTGGTGAATTAATAATACTCGTTGACATAAAGCTGTAATATCTGCCATGTAGTGACTTGTTAATAATATTGTGGCTTGATAAATTTGATTATATTCTCGTAAAAAATCTCTTACTCCTACTTGTGCATTTACATCTAGTCCTAATGTTGGTTCATCTAAAAATAAAACTTGGGGACGGTGTAAGAGTGCTGCTAATATTTCTGCTTTCATTCTTTCACCTAATGAAAGTTTTCTGACTGGTTGAGTTAATTTTCCTTCTAAGGATAACATTTCGGTTAATTCACCGACTCGGCGATGAAATTCTTGATCGGAAATGTTGTAAACTGCGGCGTTAATTTTTAATGAATCTAATGCGGGTAAGTCCCAAATTAGTTGTTGTTTTTGCCCCATGACGAGGGTTATATTTTGTAGGAATTTTTCTTGACGATGAAATGGTAAAAAACCGGCTACATTAATTGTTCCTGCGGTGGGATGTATTAAACCTGTGAGCATTTTTAAGGTTGTAGTTTTCCCTGCACCGTTGGGACCTAAAAAACCAACTACTTCTCCTGGTTGGATGGTAAAGGATACATTTTTAACAGCTTCAATGTTCCGATATTTGCGGTTAAAAAAGTGGTTTATAGTTCCCCTTAATCCAGGTTGTTTAATAGCTACTGGATAGGATTTACTGAGATTTTCGGCTAGGATGATGGACATATAAAAGATTTCCCTGATTACTTCAACTATAACACTGTGAGGCTTAATTGATTGATTTTCTAATTATCACATATATTGCGATCTGTAATGTTCTGTATTTGGGAATTATTTTGATCTAGTTGTTGATTATTGCGGAGATAATCACTGATCCAGCTACAAGCATATTCCAATTCATTAAGGGCGAAAATTTTCGGTAAATCCCAAATAATTGCTGTGCGATCGCCACTGACAGAAACTATACTTTTACTATCAGGAGTAAAGGTTAAAGAATACACTACTCCACGATGGCCAAATAGTTTAGTTATGAGTTTTCCATTCAAGTCCCAAATGGTGACGCTGTTATTTTCGCCTTCTGTTGCAGCGGCTATCATTTTCCCATCTGGACTAAATTTAATTCTGTTTAACCTAGATGTTTCATGTACTAAAATTTTGACAAATTGACCGTTTCTTTGCCATAGTTTGATATTTTTATTTTCATCTACAGATGCAATTAAGTTACCATTGGGACTAAAAGCAACATCTAAAACTTGACCATCATGTTGGGTTAATGTGTTTATTAATTTGCCTTTTTTATCCCATAAACGTACTGTTTTATCATAACTAGAAGTTGCTATTATTTCTCCGTCAGGACTAAAGCTAACGCCAACAATAGGTTCTGTATGTGCGGGTATGGTTTTGTATAACTCAAAGTTAAAAGTTTGATTATTCTTTCTGTGCCAAAGTCTGAGGGTGTTATCAAAACTGACTGATGCAATAATTTGATTATTAGGACTTAAACTAATATTTTCGACTGCTGCTGTGTGACCTGAAAGAGTTTGAATGAGAGTACCGTCAATTTTCCAAATTTTAATAGTTTTATCAGCACTAGCTGTAATTAAATGCTGACCATCGGCACTAAAAACAACGGATGTGATGCCATTTTTATGTCCCTGAATACTTCTGATTAATTCACCATTACGTTGCCAAATATTAATCATATAATCCCAACCTGTGGTAGCTATGAGTTTACCATTAGGACTAACGGCAGCTTGTGTTAGGTTGAGTTGATGACCTCTTAATACTTTAATGAGGGGGTTTTCTAATTGCCAAAATTTGACGCTACTATCTAAACTACCTGTGGCTAAAATTTTACCATTGGGATGCCAGGCGATCGCCCAAACTGCGGCTTGATGTCCTGCTAAAGTGCCTAAATCTTTACCGTCTAAACTCCACATTTTTACTACTTTATCCCAACTAGCAGCAGCTATACTTTTACCATCGGGATTAAAAGTAATACCAATGACTGAATATTGACCTTCAAAACTATTGATTTTTTTGCCTTCAAGATTCCAAATTTCAATTTTTTTATTATTTCCACCAGTAGCTAATAGTTTACCATCGGCGGAAATTGCCATACCTCTAACAGCGTCTTGACCACGATCAAAAGTTACTAATTCTTTTCCTTGATGAGTCCAAAGTTTGGCTTTACCATCATAACTACCTGTCACCAATTTTTGAGAGTCAGGAGTAAAAATTACTCTATAAATACTTTGTTGATGAGCTTTAATTATAGTCATTTTTTGCTCTACAAAATTCCAAATTCCCAAACTACCATCATTCATAGCAATAGCTAATAGTTTACCATCAGGACTAAATGCTATATCTATTACTTGAGCTTTAACAGGAATACTTTCAAATTTTGTACTATCTAGCATCCATAATTTAACAGTTTTATCAACACCACCAGAAGCTAAAATTTTTCCATCAGGACTAAAAGTAACTGCCCAAACAGTAGAAGTATGTCCTTTAAATTTGCGGATTAATTTACCATTTTCTTGCCACAACCATACTTGATCTCGATTAGTAGTAGCAATTATTTTACCGTCAGGACTCCAGGCAAGATCCCAAACAAAACTCAAATCATTGCCTGATAAACGATTCTTTTCTTGCGCTCCATAAATGCTTTGACGGAGAACATCATCTGTGAGTAGTTGTAACTGAGGATAATTTTGATCTAATTGTAATTTATCAGATGCTTTTTTAGCTTTAATTGCATCTACTAAGGATTCTAATTGACGATGAGAACTGAATCTACCCTGAGCGGAAGATACCAAGGCTTTAATTTCACTGATTTTTGCTAATTTTTCACTATGTAAAGATTGCCGATATAAGAAAAATATTATGATTCCTAAACCTATCGCTGTTAACAAAGCTGTACTAATTGCTATTAATAAACACCTTTGTAAATTAGCATTTTTTTGCTGTTCAATGAGTTGAATCTCAATACTTTTAGCTCTTTCCGCAGTTAAAATAATTTCCTGTTCTTGTCTTGCTAACTCTGCACTTTTAGCTAAAAATTGATAATCTAAATTTGATAAACTTTTATCCCAAGCCCAAGTTTGTGCATCAGCTAAAGCTTGTCCTCTTAATAACCGAGAATTATCAGTTTGTCGAGAAGCTAACCAAGCATCAAATGTTTGTGAATAAGGACGTAAATTAGCTAATTTTTTTTCTACCCATTCTAAATTAAATATAGCTGCATAAATTGGATTTTTAACAATTAAAAACCCTTCATTATTAACTACTAAACCTGATAGTAATAATTCTATTTGATCACGACTACCATCAGTTTTAACTGGGAAACCCTGTAAAATTTGCTGATATATTGCCAAAATTTTACCAGCTATTTTTTGATTATAAATTATCCGATTTTGTATGGTTCTCAAATGCTCTGGTTCATCCTGGTGTTCCCAATTTTTAATAATATAATTATAAACAGTATTATTTACCCATAATTGTTGGTCAATTTCAGTTGAATGAAGATTATTAACTTCCTTTGTATGTGATGATAATTTAAAAATTAACTTACATATTTTTTGAGTTAATAAAGGTTGCCCTGCCGTCCAAAATAAAACTTGTTTTACTAATATCTGAGGATGAGAAATAACACTTTCTAAACCTTCAATTAAACTATCTACCTCTTCTAGAGTAAATCCTTGTAATTCAATGGCTTTACCGATATTAAAAGGTGTTCTTTTTGGATCTTGGATTAAATCTGATGGTGTGGCGACTCCAAAAATTGCAAATGTTAAGCGATTATATTCTGGGTTAATTGCCCTTTGATTATAACAATATCTAATAAATGCAAAAAAATCATCTATGGGAAAATCTAAACTGAGAATACTATCTATTTCATCTATAAAAATAACTATTTTCTCTGCTGGGAATTGCATTAATATTTCTTCAACAAATTCAGATAACATCTGTACCAAAGAAACAGAATCTACTCTTTGCCACCATAATTTTAAATTAATGTTACCAAGTAATTTAAAACCTCTCCATAAATCAGCAATTATACCTTTATACCATTGAGTAGGAGTAATATTTTCACTACCAATATTAGTCATATCAACTGTTGCACATCTAAATCTCTCATTTTCTAAACGATGTTTAGTTTTAACTACCAGAGAAGATTTACCCATCTGCCGAGAATTAAGCACATAGCAAAATTCTCCTTGTTTTAAAGCCTGATATAATTCTCTATCTGCTGTTCTTTCTACATAACTAGGTGAATTATTAGCTAGACTACCACCTACTTGATAGATATAATTATTCATCAGGAAAAACTTATTGATAAATTAGCTAGTTAGTTAATTTAGTTAATTTAGTTAATTAATTGGCAATACCTAAAATCTAAACTTATAATACTGCGATCTCTACCTGTTTGTTTAGCCTGATATAATGCTTGATCAGCCGCAGCTAATAATTGTTTTAAAGCAAGATATTTTTGGGGAATAATAGCAGCTATTCCTAAACTAATTGTAACATTAGCTGTATCTGTTACTGGATTATTTTGGCTAAATCTGAGTATTTTAATTTGAGATTTTTTAATTTTTTTTCTAATTTCTTCAGCAATTAATAGCGCTCCTTGAGCATCAGTTTGTGGTAAAATCACAGCAAATTCTTCACCACCATAACGAGCTACTAAATCTCCTGGACGTTTAATTACTGAATCAATCATTTGTGCAACCTGACGTAAACACTCATCACCTGCTTGATGTCCATAGGTATCATTAAAAAGTTTAAACCTATCCACATCTGCCAAAATTAAAGCTATGGGTTGTTGTATACGTTCCATACGTCGCCATTCTAATTGAAATCGTTCATCAAAATATCTACGATTAGCTACTTGAGTAAGTGAGTCAATATTAACTAAAAACTTCAATTGTTGATTTTCTGCTTCTAGTTGTTTGATCCGTAAACTTTTATGATCAGATGCAATTAATTTTTCCTGATTGAAAAATAAGCGATACATTTCACAAGCAGGTTTGAAATTATGATTTTCGTCTCTTTTAATTAACCCTAAACTATCTAATTTATGAACAATTTGAGCAGGTATATAATCCTGAGATTGAGAAATTATTATTTGATGGTACGCTTGTAATAATTCTGGATTGATTTGTAAATAATTTAATAAATACCTTAAATGACTACTATAAATACCGTCATGGGTAATTGCTGTTTGCAATAGTTCCTGAAAGGAAATTGTCTGTTTTTGCAGATGATAGAAACTTAAATGAATTAAATAGGGATGTCCACCCACCAAATTCATTAATGCTTGGATATTACTACTATTAATGTCTTTGAGTTCGTATCTTTGAGCGAATTCTGTAACTTGTTCAGTGTTAAATTCTGGTAATTTTAATGATAATCCCACATTAAAGGGTGATTGATTAACATTTAAAGGTACATAAATCTCTGTAGAGTAAACTAATGACAAACGTAATTTTTGCCATGTTTCATTCTGTTTAGCTTGTTCATACCAACTTCTTAATAATGGTAAAAAATCCTGGGAAATTTGTGAAGATTCAAACACATACTGTAGTTCATTTAATACTAAAAATATCGGCTGTTCAATTGCTTCTAAAATATAATATTCAAAATAGATAGAAGCACTAACTTTACTTCCTATATCTTCATCCCAATAATTATTAATATTTGGAATTAGTGATAACTGACGAGCTACATTTACACAAAACCAGCGTAAAAATTTGTTAATGCTAACAAAAATTTGTCTATCTGCCTGTTTAAAATCAATGGTAACTATAGAATATCCTTGATTAATTGCTTGGTGAATTAATCTGGAGATTAGGGAACTTTTACCCATGTTATGAGATGCTCTAATTCTCAATAATCCCCCTGGTTTAGAAATTTCAGTATACGCATCACTTTCTAAAGGAGGACGTTCAATATATAGGGGAGAATTGAATGGTAGAGGATCGCCGGGTAAAGGAATATTATCTACCATATTAAATAACCTGTTTGAATTTACCATAAATGCTTTTAATCAAAAAAGTAAAGCTGAACTGCTTAGAACTAATTGCCGATAATGATTGTTTTTATAATCATACATTTAATGGCTAATGATGTTAGCGGAGGCAGGGGGCAGGAGTCCGTTTTTGTAACGAGGATTTATACCCCTTTCCGAAAACTTTTCGCATTAAAAGGCCTTAGCGTAGCGAGATGAAGTCCGGTTTTAGACCCGATTGTTTCGATAAATAACATTGATAATTATAAATATAACAATGTGACTCAATAATCATCTCATAATCAGTACAAGAGACTCTAGGCTAGATTCATAGGTTTAAAGTCAAGGGTTATTTAGGTATAATTATCTAAATATTTTTGAACTTGTGTAAGCTACTGGACAATAAAAGATATAAAACTTAACAATTAAATTAACAATTATTGATGTAATACTCAGGAAAATAGCTTATTTCAGGCGACCTGATCTAAGAATGCTAATTATTAACCATAATCCTAATAAACTAGCAGCAGCAAATAAGGTACTACTTACAAAGGATAATTTAGATGTTTGTGCTTGACTGGAAATGATAGCAGCACCCATAATTAATGATCCTACCAAAATACTAAAAGACAGACGGTTAGCGACATCATCGAGTGTGCGACGTAAACCATCTAAACCTTGTAGTGATAAGTTCCATTGTAGAGTTTCTGATGTCACCCGATTTAATAACATTTCAATTTGACGGGGAGACTGAAGAGATAGACCTTTAATATCTAAAGCTGTGCGAAATAGGGAACGTACGGGAGCATCACCCAACAGTTGACGACGGAATAAATCTGTAATTAAAGGTTGAATTTCATCAAACAGATTAATATTAGGGTTAAAGTTTCTAGCTACCCCTTCCAGATTTGCTAAAGTTTTAGCATAAAGACCCATATTACTAGGTAAACGAATTTTATTATTACGAGCTACCTGTAAAATCTCATAGATTACCTGACTAAAATTAATATCAGTTAAACTGGCATTATAGTATTGTCGCAACATCCGGTCATAATCATTTTCTAGGCGAGCTAAAATCACAGGTTGAGTAGAATCAGAAAGTTGTAGAGTTAACTGAGCGCACCTTTGAGCATCTATATCTACAATTGCTAATAACATTTCTGTTAAAATTTGTTGAGTGCGGGGATCAAGTCTACCGACCATGCCACAATCTAAAAGAGCAACCCGACCATCACTCAGATAAAATAAATTGCCGGGATGAGGATCAGCATGAAAAAAACCATCAATATATAATTGTTGAAAAAATGCCCGAAACAATAAACTAGAAATAGCTTGACGCTTATTAACTAAATCTTCACCAGCATAATTAACACTTAAATCTGCGGATAGTAAAGGTACACCATCCAACCATTCCATCACTAATAACTTTTGAGTGGTTAAACTCCAATCAATTTCCGCTACGACAATTTGCGTAGGATCGTACCAAGAACTGCGGGATAAATTGCGCCGTAACTGATCAGTATAACCAGCTTCCCGTGTAAAATCTAACTCTGCTTCTAGTGCTTTAGTAAACTCTTCTGCAATAGATTTTATTTCGTAACTTTGCCCAAAATCGGTTTTAGCAACCAAATCAGCGATACCTTGAATTAAAGCAATATCCTGAGCAATAGTAATATCAATACCAGGTCGTTGGACTTTGAGAGCAACTTCTCGACCATTTGCTAAAGTAGCGCGATGGGTTTGGGCAATTGATCCCGCTGCCACTGGAATATGATTAATGTATTGAAAAGTTTCTTCTAGAGGTTTTTTTAACTGCTTACGAATAATAACTTCTATTTCTGACCAGGGAACAGAAGGGACTTCATCTTGTAAAGTGGAAAGTTCCTCTATATAAGCTGCACTTAACAAATCTGGACGGGTAGAAAGTAGTTGTCCAAGTTTAACATACACTGGACCCAAGTCCACCAAAATATTTTTTAATACCGCTGGTGTAGGTAATTGGGGTTCATCAGCTTTACCACCAGTAAGTAAACGCCGCATATAGTCCCAACCATTACGGAAGACTACCTCAATAATTTCCCGTTGTCTAGGTACTGTGTGAGTTAAAAACATATTTGATAGAACAGGGAATAGGGAATAGGGAATAGGGAACAGTGAACAGTTGACAGTTGACAGTGAACAGTTGACAGTTGACAGTTGACAGTTGACAGTGATAACTGATAACTGATAACTGATAACTGATAACTGATAACTGATAACTGAGTAGGTGTTAAGTTTTACAGTAAGTCTTGAAAACGGGGATCACTTTGTAGAGTTTTGAGGACTTGCTTAATTTCCTGAGTGCGTTCCTTTTTCACTATTAGGGTAGCATTGCGATCGCGCACAATAACCACATCTTCTAAACCTATAGTAACAATCACATCATCAGGACTGGAAGCGTAAATAATCGCGCCTTGAGTATCTAAACCTACATGAGTAGCCAATTCCACATTAGGAGTATTATCTTGTTTCAATAGGCGCTCAATAGCATTCCAATCACCAAGGTCATCCCAACCAAATTCCACAGGTAAAACATGAGCCAGACTTGTCTTTTCCATTAGTGCATAGTCTATACTTTTCTTAGGTAACTGTGGATAAATACCAGAACCAGATTGTATTAAAGGAGTAATAATTTCTGGGGCGTGGGTGTGTAATTCTTCGAGAACTACACCAGCACGAAAAACAAACATCCCACTATTCCAGCTAAAACGCCCTGTTGATAAAAAATTCTCAGCAGTTTCGAGATCAGGCTTTTCAGTAAAGCGATTGACATGATAAGCTGGCAGATTATTAAAGCTACCAATCTTTTCACCTTGTTCAATGTAACCGTAGCCAGTTGAGGGAAAAGTAGGCTTGATCCCCAAAGTAACGATAGCATCTTTGCTAGTTGCTAACTGGTAAGCCGCACTCAATGTATCTTGAAATACCTCTTGATCAGCGATCCAGTGATCAGCGGGGAAAAAGCCAATTACAGCTTCTTCTCCGTAACGCTTTTTAATTTCTAAACTAGCCCAAGCGACGGCGGCAGCGGTGTCTCTCCCCTGTAATTCGATCAGCAAATTTGCAGATGGCAGATCGGGTAATTGTTCCCTTACGCCTTCCGCTATTTGACTAGAGGTAATCACCCATAGTTGATCCCAACCACCTGCTAGGTGGAGCAGTCTATTAGCAGTTGATTGGAGTAGACTTTTAGAACTACCATCTAGGCTTAAAAATTGCTTTGGTCTGTTTTGGCGGCTTAAAGGCCAAAAACGTTCACCTTTACCACCAGCCAAAATTACAGGGATAAGTTGATTATTCATGTTCTCTAATACACTTACTTTTAGAACAATATTACAGCAGTTAACAGCCGTCATCCGTCAACAGTCAGCGGTAAGAATCTTGTGTTATCAGACTTGGTGATGGAATTTTGGACTTCAGTTACCTGGGATCTGTCGTAAGTGTATATTCTATTCATTTAGAAAATATCTATGCCGATGACTCTAAATGTTTGAGAATTGTTTATTTATTACCCATTTAGAAATCCGGGGGTTAGGATACCAATAATCAATCGAAAAATAATCAAAAAAAATCAAAAATTTGCAAAGATAGGTCTAACTTTGGCTGCAAGATTTGTGGTTTGCATTAACATACTTTTAGGGAGTGGTTGAGTGGGGAGATAATTGTGGTTAAACAATTTCAATGGTCAGAAAATCAAGTTACACCTCAGCAAGTACCAGCATTAGATCAAGAAGAGAAACAACAGCAATTACCAATAACTGAAAATCAGTTTATCGGTATACCTGTACAGAGAACCGGATCAGAAGTTACATCTAAACAATCAGTAAATAATCCACGTGATGTAGTGAAATCAGTAGGTAATGTTCCTAATGAACTTTATGATCGGTTGGGGTTATCTATGCCCCGCTGGTTATTGTGGATATTAACTGTGATGGTTGGTATAGTTTTATCTGGTTTAATGGTATCAACTTTGGCTTTGTGGACTCCTTTATGGAGTAACTTAGATCAAGTTCAAGATGATGATCTTGAAGCTAATACCACTAAAGATCAGGTAAAAGTTCCAGGGGTTTTGGCAAATAAAATTGCTCAATATAAACTTTCAAAACCCATGAACATTTTAGTTATGGGTATTGAACCAGTTCCAGGTACGGTAGATGGTTCTCCAGACAGTTTCACTGGTGAGAGTGATACTATGCTGCTGATCCGCTTAAACCCAAGTGACAAATCTATTCGTGTGCTTTCGATCCCCAGGGGAACAATGATTGCACTTCCTGAACAGGGGTTAACTCAGGTATCTGAAGCTAACGCCAAAGGGGGGCCAGTTTTAGCTGCACGGGTAGTTAGTCGGACTTTAGGAAATGCACCCATTGACAGATATATTCGCCTTTCCACTAGCGGGTTGAGGCAATTAGTGGATCAATTGGGTGGGGTAGATGTGTTTGTTCCCCAACCAATTAACTATCAAAATGATGGTTCTGTGGTGAATTTAGTCAGTGGTTGGCAAACTTTAAACGGTGAACAAGCAGAAAATTTTGCGCGTTTCCGGGAAGAAAATGTTGGTGATTTAGGTAGAGTGCAAAGACAACAAGTGCTGATTAATTCTTTGTTGCAAAGGCTAAATAATCCCAGTGTTTTACCCAGGTTGCCTCAAATTACTCGCATTATGCGTAAGTATTTTGACACTAACCTGAAAATGGAAGAAATGATGGCTTTGGCGAATTTTTCTGTGAATGTAGAACGGGATAATTTCCAAATGTCTATCTTACCGGGGACATTTAGCAAATTCAGTAAAAATCCTAATAGTTATTGGTTAAATCTCACCGGACAACAAAGCTTATTGAATGATTATGTTGGGGTAAATATACCAGGGCTAGTATCAGATTCACGCCCAGTATCTCGCCTCAGAATTGCTATTCAAAATGCTTCTAATCAGCCACATTTAACTGAAAAAATGATTGCCTATCTCAAAAGAGAAGGTTTTCAAAATATTTACACCATACCTGAGTGGCCAGATACTCAACGTCAAACGCAAATCATTGTCCAGAAGGGCAACCCAGCACCAGGTCATGATCTACAAAAAGTTCTAGGTTTGGGTCAAGTTGATGTTTCTGCGAATGGTGATTTAGATTCTGATTTGACTATTCGCATTGGTGAAGACTGGAAATAACAGTTGACAGTTGACAGTTGACAGTTGACAGTTGACAGTTGACAGTTGACAGTTGACAGTTGACAGTTGACAGTTGACAGTTGACAGTTATCAGGAGTTCTAGGAGTCAGGAGTCAGGAGTCAGGAGGAAGATGGGGTGATGGGGTGATGGGGTGATGGGG
>RDXV01000157.1 GCA_004292695.1 Nostocales cyanobacterium
CAAAGTATTATCTTGTCTCGGTTCAGTTGTGTGGGCTTCGTTTGCCTCACCTAAATAAATATAGCTAACCTCTCTGGAATTGTCAACTACTTTTTTCATCTTTTTTTGAGATTTTTTGAGGTTTCTCTCAAATCCACTCTGTGTAAGGGTTTGCAGGATTTATGTAAATCAGTATTGGCACTTTTGAAATACTCTGTTGAGATATGAGCGATTTTTCATGGCTACTTCAGCAGCATTTAACATGATCAGATTATGAATAGGAAGTTGCCAAAAGACTGGAATTAACGGGTAATGGTAGAAAAAGAGTGCTTGTGGGGGAAATTTAGAACCCGTTCCGTTGGGAAAGGAAAGAACGGACAAACTGTACCCTTTGACTGTTCCCTCTCCCCCGGTGAGTTGAGTAGTTAAAATTTTAGATGTTCAATCTATATGAGTTTAGGACTGTGAGTAATTTATCTTGTCCTCATTGTCGTCAAATGATTAATGATCAAGCTATATCTTGTCCTCATTGCCACACTACACTTAAAGCCTATGGACACCCAGGAATTCCTGTGTACCGCTCTACAGGCAAGAATTATCTCTGTGATAGTTGTACGTACCATTTAGACGATACCTGCAATTTTACTAAGCGTCCTTATGCTCAAGACTGTACTATTTACCAAAATCATGAAGAGATTCAAAAAGAGTTAAAGGAGTTAGCTAACAAAAAATCTCTAAAAAATCGTATTGATAAGTGGTTGATACGTAATCAAGGGTTTATTTTAATTTTAGTGCTTTTGTTGGGTTGCTTTCTGTTTACTATCTTTACATCCTGAACTGTGGGTTTGAAGTTAAAGAGTTACAGCTTTTGAACTATCTTCTGATACGGGTGAAACTTCATCCCTAACTATAGCTAGGTCGAACCAAAAAGTTGTACCAACACCTACTTCACTGACTAGGTGAACTTGACTGCGGTGTCTTTCCATAATATTTCTGACAATTGATAAACCCAAACCTGTCCCTTCCAAGGTATGAACTCGGTTTTCTACTCGGAAAAAACGGTCAAATATGGCTTGCTGGTCTTCTGGTGCAATGCCAATTCCAGTATCACTGATTTCAATTCTTACTTGATCTTGATGATTGTTTTCATAGGAGTTTGTGATGTGATATGTTTCTGGTTGTGTGGAATTGTATTGTGTGTTAGAAACAGAAATGATGGGTTGGGGGTCTAACTGATAGGCTCTAATTGCTACTTTGCCACCTGCGGGTGTAAATTTGAGGGCATTACCAATTAAGTTACCAAATACTTGCAGTAATAAATCATAGTTACCCATTACTAAAGGTAAATTAGGCGCTACTTCTTGAACCAGTTCTATACCTTTATCTTTGGCGTTGAGTTGATAAGTCCTTAAAGTTTGTTCTAGGGCTTGTCCTAAGTCTACTCCGTTAAAATTATAGGTACGGCCTGATTCCAGTTTGGATAGGTCTAAGACATCATTAACTAGGCGTGTAAGTCTATCTGTTTCATTGTTGACTGTAGCTAAAAATTCTTGACGTTCTTTTACGTCTAAATCTTCACCATAGTCATGTAGGGTTTCAATATAGGTTTTGATGTTAAATAAAGGAGTGCGTAGTTCGTGGGAGATATTGCTGATGAATTGACTCTTAGCTTCGTTGAGTTCTACTTCACGGGTGATATCTTGGACTGTAATGGCGATGCCTTTAATACTTTCTCTTTGCAGGTTTAAAACTGTTGTTAATAAAATACGAATGGTTCTTTTTGTGGGTTGACTTAAAGGAATACGAAATTCAGCACTTTCACACTCACCGGCTGCCATTTCATATAGGGTGCGGGTGATTTCCATTTGTACGCTTTGAGGTAGGTGATGTAGGACATTTTTACCTACAACATCAACCCCTTCCCAGGTAAATATTCGCCTAGCTGTGGGGTTGACTAAAATCACTTGCATATTGTTGTCAATTAAGACTGCACCATCGGCAATGGTGGAAACTAATGTTTCTAATTTAGCTTTTTCGGCGGTGAGTTCTTCGATGTTTTGCTCTTCGTAGCGTTCTAGACGCTCTGCCATTTCGTTAAAGCTGAAAATCAGTTCTCCTAGTTCTCCACCTAGTGGTAAGTCTATTCGCTGTTTGAAGTTTCCCGCAGCGATTTGTTTAACGCCTACTAATAATTCTTTGATCGGTTTTGTAATGGTGAGGGCGTTAATGACTCCTGCTAAAATTACCATTACCCAAATTGTGATGAATACAGCGATGGTGACATCACGGGTAAAATTAGTAGATATGACTGCTGTTTGGTTAGGGTTAATGCCTATTGCTAAAACACCTAAATATTTGTTTTCTACTACTAAGGGAACGAAAACATCTGTAACTACGCCATCTGGGGTGCTGTGTTGGCGCACCATTGGTTTATCTTCGTCGGTGGGATAATCTTCTGGTAGTTGTATTTTGCGTTCAATGGTGAGGGAGTTGCCTACTTCTGGTTCCCAAAAGGGAATACCAAAGTAAATTTTCCCAGTTTCATCAGCGTATAACATATATCTGACGCTGGATGTGCTGCTGTAGAAGCGTTGGGAAAATTGAGCTACTTCTGTAAGATTATGGTCAGCAATTAGGGGGGCAACGTTGGCTGCTAGTAGTAGTCCTAAATCACGACCAAAGCGGGTATCATTGAGACGAGCATCTTGTTGAATTGTGTTAACTGCCCAAAAGGTTAGCCCACTCATGATTAAGGAAACTACGAGAGTGGCAACGGCTAAGAGTTTTGTTTGGAGGGTGAACTCGTACCACCAGTGGTTAATAATGTTGCGGATTGTTGTGAGAAAAGCCAGCATTTTAAATATGATATATATATAGTTGTTAGTAGTTGTTTGTTTTCGATCCCAACCAACCATTTAAAAATTAACAGTTAATTCCCAAAAGGTGTTAGGGGGATGTTGAAAAGACGGGTGGAGGTGGGATGTATAACTACTAACTTGCTAACTTATGATTGTGGGTTGAGAACACGATGACCTATGTCTCTACGGTAGTACATCCCTGAAAACTGAATTTGTTTGATGCCGGTGTAAGCTTGGGCGATCGCCTCTTGAAAATTTTCACCAAGACCAGTAATATTTAAAACTCTACCACCATCTGTGACTATTTCCTCAGTGTCGTTGAGTTTTGTCCCAGCATGAAATACTATTGCTCCTGCTAGTTGTGCGTCTTCTAGTCCAGTAATTACTTTTCCTTTTTCATAATCTCCAGGATAACCGCCTGAAACTGCAACTACGGTAGCTGCTGAACCTTTTTTCCAAGCTAGGGGCGGCATTGCTGCTAAATGTTGATCAACACAAGCTAGAATTAGGTCTTCTAGGGGAGTTTCCAGTAATGATAAAACTACTTGGGTTTCTGGATCTCCAAACCGACAGTTAAACTCTAATACTTTAAAGTCGCCGTTGTCTGCAACCATTAAGCCAGCGTATAAAACTCCTCGATAGTCAATACCTCTGTTTCTTAATGCGGTGATGGTTCTTTCTAAAACTTCTGTTTGTACACGCTGCATTAATTCTGGTGTGGCAATGGGTGTGGGGGCGTAAGCTCCCATTCCTCCGGTGTTTTCCCCTGTGTCACCTTCTCCTATGCGTTTATGGTCTTGTGCCGGAAGTAGGGGGCGAATTGTTAAACCGTCGGTTAAGGCCAATACAGATACTTCTTGCCCAAATAAGCATTCTTCAATAACTACGGAGCTACCAGCGCTGCCAAATTGCCCTTGAAATATGTCATCAATGGCGGTTTCTGCTTGTTCTGTGGTTTGAGCGACGATGACTCCTTTTCCTGCTGCTAAACCGTCGGCTTTGACTACTATGGGCGCTCCTTGGGTGCGGATGTAGTTTTTAGCTGCTGTTGGTTCTGTAAATACTGCGGCTTTTGCTGTGGGAACTCCTGCTTCTTCCATGAGGGCTTTTGCCCAGGCTTTGCTGGCTTCTATTTGCGCTCCTGCTTGTGTTGGCCCAAATACTTTTAGTCCTTTGGTTTGTAAATAGTCTGTAATACCTTTTGCTAGTGGTACTTCTGGTCCGACTACTACTAAGGAAATGTCGTTTTCTAGGGCAAATTTACTCATACCCTCGAAGTCGTCCACTGTTAAGGGTAGGTTTTGACAACCTTTCATGGTTGCAGTTCCACCGTTTCCTGGTACACAGACTACTTGATCTATTTTTGGTGATTGTAGCAGTTTCCACGCTAGAGCGTGTTCACGTCCCCCATTACCGACAACTAAAACCTTCACTTTTTCCCTCTTGCTGCGTTTCTAGCCAAAATGCGAATGTCTAAATATGATAGATACTCGTGGATTAATTTTTTCATTATTGGGTCAAATAATCAAGAGCTTGAAAATGATCTTGAAAATTATCTTGAAAACTTCTTCTTTCCTTCTTCCTTCGTGTTCTTCGTGTCTTCGTGGTTTACAGCATTTTCCGGTGTAATGAGGTACAACTTGGGCAGGCAAGATGCCCACCCCACAAGAATTTTATGATTATGATTTGTACCTCATAAAAACGAAATATACTGTATTTATTTGGTGTTATTAAATAAATGATTTTATTCACCTGGATGAAAGTAATTATAAATTTCCTGAGCTATTTTTTCACCAATGCCATCAACTTCTGCTAGTTGTTTAGGTGTGGCTTGACGAATGTAATCTACTGATCGAAAATGGGCAAGTAGTAATTTTTGGCGATGGTGTCCTAATCCTGGTATTTCATCTAAACGCGATCGTTTGAGTTTATCACTTCTCTGTTGCCGATGGAATGTAACTGCAAAGCGGTGGGCTTCATCTCTTAATCTTCTGATTAATTGTACTCCTGGTTGTTCGGAATCAGTTTCTAAGGGTTTTGATTCTCCTGGTAAAAATATTTCTTCTCGTTTTTTTGCTAAACTGATAATTCTTAAATCTGCTAATAATTCCATTTTTTCTAATATTGATACTACCGCTGATAGTTGACCTTTACCGCCATCTATCATAATCAAGTCTGGCCAGTCTCCATTTCCTATTCTTGGTAATTTGGGATTTTCTATATATTTCCTAAATCTTCTCTGAATTGTTTCTGCTAAACTGGCAAAGTCATCAGAGTGACCTGTTTGGATTTGTGGATTTTTAATTTTATAATGTCGGTAATGTTGTTTGGCTGGTAAACCGTCAATAAATACTACTTGGGAAGCTACGGCATTACTACCTTGAATATGGGAAATATCATATCCTTCTATACGTTTTGGTAGTTCTGGTAAGTCTAAAATATCAGCTAAATCTTCTAAGGCTTTTTGATTAGTTTCACCCATTTTTTGCATTCTTTGTAGTTCGTATTGGGCGTTACGTTCTACCATGTCTATTAATTCGGCTTTTAGTTGTCTTTGAGGTGTGATGATAGTTACTTTTTTGCCTTTTTTTTGTGTTAATATATCTGCTAATATTTCTCCGTCTATTAGTTCGTGTTGTACTAAAATTTCGCTGGGAATTTCTACGCTTTCTGCGGTTTGATAATGTTCTTCTAGGACTCTTTGTAATATCGCACCTGGTTCTGCTGCTGCATTGGCTACAAATGCTAATCTTCCTACTAATTGACCTGCGCGAATTTGAAATAGTTGAATGTAGGCGTGTTGATCATCGGCGGCTAATGCTATGGCATCTCTAGATACTGTATCATCAGGTAAGGATACTTTTTGTTGGGCGGTTAATGATTTTAAACCGATGATTTGATCACGAATTTTTGCCGCTGTTTCAAAGTTTAATTCTTCGGCGGCGGTTTCCATTTGGGTTGTTAAAATATCAATTAATTCTTGGGTTCTACCTTGAAATACCATTGCTACTTTTTGCACTATTTGATGGTATTCTTGGGGAGATATAAGTTGTTGACAAACTCCTGGACAACGACCAATGTCATAGTTTAAACAAGGACGATCTTTAAATAATGGTTTTGGTCTTTGTCTGAGGGGGAAAATTCGTTTACAAAGGTGGAATATTTCTCTTAATAACCCTGAGTCTGTATAGGGTCCAAAGTATTTGTCTTTGGGTTTTCCTAGTTGTCTTTTACGAGTAATAAAAATACGGGGATATTGTTCGGACCAGGTGATACAAAGGTAAGGATATTTTTTATCGTCTTTGAGTAATACGTTAAAGTATGGTTGATGTTGTTTGATTAAGTTTGCTTCTAATGCTAATGCTTCCGCTTCGGTGTCAGTGACTATAAATTCAATTTCTGCCACTAATTTCACCATTGTGTTGATGCGTTCGGTTTTATTAGTGGAATCACGGAAATAGGAACGGACGCGAGAGCGTAATTTGCGGGATTTACCGATATATATAATGCGATCGCCTGCATCTCGCATTAGGTAAACTCCCGGTTCTAGGGGAATTTCTGTTAGCCGCGTTTCTAGTTTATCTGGGTTTTTAACTAATGGTAAAATTTGGGATGATATGGTCACGGTTAAAGTTCAGTAATTTTACAATATCCCTTTTTTATTTTAACCGTGATCTAGAAATATTTGATCAAATAAATGAGGTTTAGTACCACTAAACCCCAAAGCACAATCTATATCTTTAGTTATTAAGAAGCGGATTTTTTCAGTTTTTGTTGCGCTTTAAATGCTCCAATAACACCCACAAGACCTAATATCATGGAAGGTTCTGGTGTTCTCGCTGGGGGTACACCTGCTAAACTAACTTCAAAGTTGGCGTTATGGGAGTTAGTACCATCATTGGATACTAAGCCTGAGTTAGTACCTGTGAAGCTAAATAAGTAGTCAGTAGTTCCATTGTAAGTGTATTTGACTATTTCACTAGCTTGTGTTGGTGTGTTAGCAAAAATCTGTTTAAATCCTAACAGTTGAGCCTTAGTTAGACTGTTAGGTAAACTATTGATATAACTATCTAAATAGGGCAATAACATGGGTGTAGCATTAAGATGACCTGCTAAACCTATTTTAATTTCACCTGTGGTATCATTTTGGTTAACGTAGGAGATGTTAGGATCACTAAAGCGTTGAAAACCACCATTGTTCTTGAAGGCATTAAAAAATCCTGCACTTATAGGTGTTCCAACTAACCCTCCAAAACCATTGGCGGTTAAGGCAGAATTGAACCAAAACTGACCAAAAGTCAAACCTGAATTTTTATAGTTACTGGTCAACCAGTCAGATGCAGTTAAGCTGCTAAGTGTAATTTGTTGACCACCTATTTGCCCTGTTAATGTGGTGTTTTTGGTGAAATCAAAACCAGCTTGTTCACTACCTGCTCTTAATTCTACGTTACCACCAGGACTAGAAGAATTACCAATCAATGCTGTATTAACATTGTTTATTGAATTAGGTACAATAACTGTATTGTTACCATTTGTTCCATAAACTAGATAATCACTTGCTGCTGTTCCACCGACTGTTACACCAGTTATAGTTCCTGCTTGTGCTGTGCTAGTTGTCGCTATACCTAAACCAATGGCTATGGAAGCAGTGATGCAAATTTTACTAAGGTTGTTTTTCATGGTTGTGATAGGTGAATTCAGAATTGTGTGTATTTTTTAGCTGAGTGAAGTATATATTTATGACTTTTGCTGAGAAGTGGTTACTTTTATTACGTTACCTGTATCTAAAATAAAGTATACAAATTTGTGAGGGTTATTTCTATAAAGTTATGATGTTTTTTACATAAAAAATTTTACTGTTTATTTATAAAGAAATAAGCAATATTACGTAAAAAAATTAGGTAATTCGGAACTAGAAATTGTGTATTTACGGATGATTTTTGCAAGTAGATATGAGTTACTTTGATCACCTTTGGGAAAATAACAATATAAATCTCAAACTTGAAGGTAATACTTGAGAATAATACTTGAGGATAATATTTATCTATTTTCATTCACAGGTAACATAAAAGTTATAGTATAGCGATCGCACCATTCAGCAAAAGTTACACCCTCATGCAAAGGAAGTATTTAGCTAAAATTTTTGTAACTCTTCGGCCTTCAGTTCTTGATCCTGCTGGTGTAGCCGTACAAACTAGCTTAAAACAAATGGGACATGAAACCGTTGAACAAGTCAGAATTGGTAAATATATTGAATTAACCACGATTGCACAGGATGAGGCTAAGGCTAATCAAGATGTGAACAATATGTGTGAAGAACTGTTAGCTAACACTGTAATTGAAAACTATCGTTTTGATTTAATTGAAGTAGAATCTCAAACTGGTGTGTTTTAGGTGACTGGTGACTGGGAACAGGTAAAGAATTTTCTCCCCATCACCCCATCACCCCATCACCCCACCTCTCTATTCCCTATTCCCTATTCCCTTATTTATGAAATTCGGTGTTTTAGTTTTTCCTGGTTCTAATTGTGACCGTGATTCCGCTTATGTGACTAGAGAGGTACTCGGAAACTCAACGCGGATGGTTTGGCATCAAGAGACTGATATTAGTGATATAGATGTAATTATAGTCCCTGGGGGCTTTAGTTACGGTGATTATTTGCGTTGTGGGGCGATCGCCCGTTTCTCTCCTGTAATGCGGGAAGTTGTTGATCATTCACAAAAAGGTAAATTCGTCATCGGTATTTGCAACGGTTTTCAGGTATTAACTGAGGCTGGTTTGTTACCTGGTGCATTAACCAGAAATGAGAATTTACATTTTATATGCGATCGTTCTCCCTTGAAAGTTGAGCGTAATAATTTACCTTGGACTCAGAATTATACTCAAGGTGAAGTAATTACTTTACCCATTGCACACGGAGAAGGGAGATTTTACGCAGATAAGGACACTTTAGCAGCAATTGAAGATAACGGACAAGTAGTATTTCGTTATCATGGAGACAACCCCAACGGATCATTAAATAACATTGCAGGTATTTGTAATCTGCAAGGAAATGTGTTAGGAATGATGCCACATCCTGAGCGTGCAGCAGATCCGGTATTAGGTAATACTGATGGTTTGCGGTTATTTACGGGTTTGTTAGGTAAAGTTGCAGCGTTAGTTTAATTGTCAACATCAAATATGTTCGGAAATGTAAGGTGGTTATTTTCCACCTTATTTAATTGTTTTTACGTATTGACTTGTCAAATTAAAATATTTTAAATTTAGAAGTGTTAAACTATTAAAGATTACAGATAAAGGTGCAAATGAACAAAATAACAATAAATCCAGACTTAGCAAATGTAGATTATACTGATTTATTAGATAAAATTATTCAAGTATTGAAAGAAAAGCAGATATTTAAAATTTCTGATGATAAAAATAGAGTATTAATTAACATTAATGAAGTAGTTAACGAAGTCCTAAACTTAAAACCTTACAACCCATTAGGAAACCAAAAAGGAGTTCGTTCAGCAACATTGAATTTTGTTCCTGGTACTGAAGATTTATTTAAGGAAAAAATTAAACAAATTGTTGGTTATATTCAATATAAATTACAGGAAGAGATCACTAAAAAAACTGGAAATTCTCAAATAGATAGAGTGACATTTATTAGAAGTTTGATGTCAGATTTACAGACATTTCAAGGAGAATATAACCGAGATCCAAAAACCAAAGAAATTCTCTTAGACTTCACCTATCAATTCAAACCAGTAGAAAAATTACAGAAACAAAGATTAACAGTTAAAAAAGACGAAAACAGTAAAAACAGAAAACTACTCAAAGCGCACAAAGTCAAAATACATATAGATAAACCCCGTGATTTTACTGCTACTTTATTAACAGGAATAAATAATTATCTTGATGTTCAATTTTCAGATATAAACACAGAAGATCGAGAAGAATTAGAATATATTATTGACAACCTCAAACAAAATAGTAACTCAGATGTTTATAGTCTACAAAACCTTGTCAACCAAGAGACATTAGGAAAACTAAAAAAACTCGCTAAAATTAAATATTTAGAATATTTATTAGAACAAATAGAAGATAAAAACCCAGGAAGAATATATTTACAAGATTTAATTAGGAGACTGAAACTATTAGAAGAATATATTAATGATAGCAACAGATCAGACGGAGAATATCAAGTCAACTATGGAGAAGTTGCAGTTAATTATCAAACCCTGTTTTCTCGTAGTGAAGCTTATGATATATTACCCATAATTCCCGTAATTGAAGGATATTTAGGAGAAGCAGAAAATCCCAACAAAGAAGAAATAGAATTTACCTTTGGGTTAAAATTAAAATTAAATGGTAAAGTCCAAAATGATGGAGGTAAAACAGCTTTTGATTATTATATGAATATTTTAGATCCAAAGAGTGAAATTCATAAAAAAGAACTTGTAGATCCTGCAACAAAATTAACATTTGCAAAAAAAGTCTTGAGAATCGGATTTTTATATTATTTTATATTTGCATCACGGCCAAATCTTGATTTAGAATATGATCCTATTGAGACATTAGAAAAAAAAGTTTTACCAATATTGAAAAGTAATGACGATGAAGCAAAAAGGGAACTATTCACAAGTTGGATAGAAGGTTTTAAAAAAATTCAAGTTGCAGAAAAAATTGAAACCCTGAAAAAAACCCTCACAAATTTAATCAAACATAAAACACCATCTCCAGTTAGACATTACCCGGTGCATATTTCCGTTAAAAACAGCATTTTAGAAACCGATATTGACACCATCAACGACAGACAAACAATATTTAAAGAAGCATTACGGAACAACTTTAAAGACTGTTTAAAATATATCAACTTAGGAGACGCAACCACACAAAACAACATATTTATCACCCTGACTGGAAATATTAGTATTAGTGAAATTCATTTTTTAGAAACAGAAGACACAGAAACCTTTGATATGCAATATGATCTGACTTCAGGTGTGGGAGTTTTACCAGTCATATTCGTATCCATAAAAGAAGGGGGTAATTTTTATCAGCAACACTTACAACATCGGAAGTTATTAGTATTTCCCCATCGTTCAGAAAATGATAAACTTGACACAAATCAAGAATTTCTGTACAAAATCACCTATAGTTTATTAGTGTATCTTTGTCTTCATGTCATCTTAGAAAGACAAATTACAAAAGAAGGAAAACCATTTATTCCTCTATTTAGGATACACTTAAAAGACAAAACCGATAATGCACCAATAGAGAAATTTATCGTTTCCTTAACTAAGGTATTATCTCATATTTTAAATGAAAGATACCGCAGTAATGAACAGGGGATAGTTATTACTAAACCAGGAGATTTTAAATTTAAAATTCCTAATGTTCTCAGTTCTTTATATTCCGTATTTCCCAAAAAATTCATCTTTTCACCCACTGAAAAATTTACATTTACAGAACTTGATCAACTTGCGATCATCATCGTTTCCAGTCGAGAAAATGATAGTCGTTGGAATATGAAAGAGAAAAAATCTAACTTAATGGGTGAAATTATTACCGTACAAACAAACGAGAAAATAGCGAGATTTCAACTATTTAAAACCTTCTCTGAAAACTACGACGATCATCAAAAAATGTTTGAATATCCTACAGTCGTAGTTGATAACGTAGACAAACTTTATCAAAAAGGATACAGACATTTTATTTATATTGCAAAAGTTCCCTACAGTAGTACATTACATATTACCCAAGCAGAAAAAGACGAAGAATTATTTTTCATGTCTACAAACGTGATTCAATCTTTGAAAAAATCAAGACATGATATCAAAATTTATCCGATGTTTTTTGAAAAATACTATGTAGTCAAAATGGAAACACCCAAAGCTACATCATTATATATTCAGGATACCTTAGAACTGAGCAATTTAGCAGAGGATAAAAATAAACAATCTGTGATTTTCTTTAATTTATTTAATGGTTTACAAGTCGCTAAAACAGAGGATGTTAATTATCATGGAGTAATGTCTTATGCAACATTATACAATATGTATGAAAGTACAATTTTAGATGATAGAGATATTTTCAAAGGATTAATAGATAATGAGAGTAAGTTAAAAGATGAAATTACCCAATGTTTAACTTTGTTTCATTTTTCTAGATATGAAAAATCAGGAAAAGTACAATTAAAATTAGATCCCTATCAAAATTTAATTGGTGATAAATCAGTAAGTACATCTGCAATATTTCCACATATTAGAGATAGAGGAGATTTTAATTCTCTCGCTTTTTTAACTCATGTCAAATCAATATTATTAGGTGATTAATAAAAATTGAATGGGTTAGATCCCCGACTTCTTTTTTTAATCTAGTAAATAAATGATGAATTTATCTCAGAAGTCGGGGATCTGGTGAAATTTGATCGGGTTATATTCAGGAGTGAAAAATGACTGCAAAAATAGCGGATGATCTAGGAAGATTATTTGAGGTTGGTTTTAATATTGGTATTTTATCTTATATCCATAAAAACAATATCAAAAATCATTTTGGTAACATATACCGTCAGGAGTTGCAAAATCTCAAGTTTGCAGAAATCAAAAAAATTATCGTTAAGAAAGTCATCAGTCAACTAGAAAGAGAAATTG
>RDXV01000158.1 GCA_004292695.1 Nostocales cyanobacterium
CAAGGCAAGAGGCAAAAGGCAAAAGGCAAGAGGGAAGAGACTTTCAGCGATTTTACATTTTGTTACATACCTTGGTTTTTTCGAGCCGACTTACTTAATGACTAATGACTAATGACTAATGACTAAATAGCCTTATTTACCGGTCTCCAGTAACTAGCTATTAACGCCACCATCAACCACCACAGAGTATTAATTGCTGGACGATACCAGACAGTATCCACCAAACCATGAGCCAGCATTCCTGATATTGCGGCGATCGCCCCAATTATCCACATTCCCTCTAAATTTCTAATCTCCCTTAACCGCTGCATTTGCACAAATGCAGTATTAAAAGTAATCAACACCAACCACAAAAAACAGCCCAAACCCACAAAACCCATTTCTACAGCCACTTCTAGAAAAATAGAATAGGCACTCAAAGCTGTATATTTTGGTTGTTGATAAAGGGGATAAATCTTATTAAAGGAATTGTGTCCAGGCCCAATACCAATAACTGGGCGATCGCCAATCATCTTCAACACCGCATCCCACACATTCCGGCGGAAATTATTACTACTATCCTGACGATCTGCAAAAATACTCACCACCCGCAAACGCACAGGTTCTACAAAAACTATAGCCACAGCTAACACAGCAACTAAACCACCCAGTATAATAACTAATGACCAGGTACGCCAAAAAGGATTAAACTCCACACTAAACCAATAAACTAACAACAAAGCCGCAGCCAAAACAACAACCACCAAACCTATCCAACCACCACGACTATAAGTAAGCACCAAACAGGCCGTATTCACCACAAACATAGTCACAGCTAAAGCCTTTCTGATCCATCCTTGCCAAGCAAAAATAGCCACCAAGCTCAAAGCCACAGCAGTAATCAAATAACCTGCAAGTAAATTAGGATTACCTAAATAGCTGTAAACCCGCGTAGTTTTCGACAAAGGAGACTCAGGATCAACCCAAGTCGCCAGCGCCTCAGCACCAAAAAACCATTGTCGAATCCCATAAACGCTAACAACCAGAGATATATGTAAATAAACAGTAATTAACCAAGAACGCAAACGAGAAAACCTCAAAACCCTAGCACAGACAAAGAAAAGCAGTATATACAATGATAAAACCACCAAATCTTTCAAAGCCGCCGACTTCACAGGAGATAAAGCCGTTGCTACAGCGGCCACCAACCAATAGAGCAATACTAAAACATGAACCGGAGTAACATAGGGTATATTGACCGCAGATGTATCATCACACAAAGTCAGCAACACCCAAAACCCAATAGCAGCTACCAGCAACACCAACATTAAGCTACTGGTAACAAAAGGCGCAAAACCATAAACAAGACTCAACAAACCAACAGCTATGGTATCTCCCCACTGCATCAAAACACTACCCTGTCGCCAAGGTTTGAAAATTCCTACCGTCAACTTATGTAGGTAACTACCTTCCAGATATTCTTTCAGCGGTAAAGAGGATAAAGTCAATCTTTCCCAAACTAAGTTCATAAAAAATTCAATATCATCTTCTAATCAACTCAATACAAAGATGATATCCAAAATTCACAGTTAATTATGTCTAACCACTGGACTTAGGAAAAACTGCCTGGATCAAGAAAGACAGTTGACTCTTACTGTCACCTGTCACCTGTCACCTGTCACCTGTCATTCAGTAAACATCCTCACCATTATTTGCAGTTTGCAAGGGTAGAGAAACTAAATATCGGTATCCCGACTCTGCTGAACCTTGAATAGAAATATCTCCACCATGAAGTTCCGCTAATTGACAGCTAAGTAATAAACCTAGTTTTTCACGGGACATATTCGCAGAACTACTCAAATTATAATCTGAACTATTATTAGCAAATGCTAATTCCTGCCCATGATTACCTGAAATCTCAAACGATTCTGAGCTTTCAAAAACATCCGCTCCTGACAAAGAATCAAGTGGTAAATAAGGATCAATATCTGACACCCCTTGTCCTAACCAGGGATGAGACACCCAAATAGTTATATTCAAATTATTTTCCTTATAAGAAATATGAACATGAACAACACTACCTGTCGGAGAAAGTTGCACCATACTATACAGTAGAAGATAAACAATTTGTTTTACCTTCTCCTTATCCAAAAACCAAATCCGACTATGCCCAGGTTCTACAGATAATTGAATCTCTTGCTCACGTCGTATAGCTACTTCCGATAGAGTTTTAATTGCTTGCTGACAAAGCATTTCCACATCTACAGCACTAAGATTAACAGAATTAGAATTTGAGCGTAAATTTCCTAACTCATTGATCTCATTAACTAAAGAAAGTAAATATTTGCCACTATGTTGGATAATCTCTAAATATTCTCGCTGCTTACTTGTTAAAGGTCCATAGATTTCCCTACCTAAAACACTGGTCATCCCCAACACAGAAGTTAAAGGTGTACGTAACTCCTGAGTTAACTTATCTAAAAGTTCTAATTTTAATTGCTGGGTAGAATTAGAACTCTGATCCATAGCAGGTGGGACAATTTTTAAATCAATTTCCTTTTCCGCTGGTAGTTGAAACTGAGAAACACTCCTAGCAGGAAAACTATGTGTTGTAATTTTGGGAATTTGATTGGGAATTTGATTGGGAATTTGATTTGGAGCTTGATTTTGTAAAAATCGGTTGCGCTCAAACTCACTCATACACCAGCGAGAAATAATCTGTAAAAAAGCAATCTCCTGTTCTGTAAATTGCCTGGGTTTGCGTTCCATTACCGCTAAAGCACCTAAACACCACCCATTAGCGTCCATCAGTGGTACTCCCAAGTAAGAACGAATGCCATAATTTCTCACTAACTTACTATTAGATATGAGAGGATCTGTCATTATATTAGTATCATTAATAACTAATATTTGAGAATTTTCTACCACCTGTGAACAAAAAGAATCCCGCCGCAATAGTTGGCGTTTTTGGGCTAAATCATTCATTAATCCTAATCGGGATAAACCCACTGATGATTTAAACCAGTGAATTTCCTGATCCATAAATCCCAAAATAGAAATCTCTGCGGACAAAAAATGAGCAGCCGTTTGAGTAGCTTCTTCAAATACGGGAATTGTTTCCGACTGTCGCAAACCCAATTCCGACAATACTTTAATTCGTTGCTGTTCTCTGGTTTCTAAATAATTCCAACCATCATCAGGAACGAAGAGTTGGTTTTTCGGTTCGATCATTACCATTGATACCTTAATATTTCTTAAATAGTATAAATGCTGTAATCACTGAGATGAGATTACTATTTGCTATTGTTTATGATTCCCAAATTTCACCGCTAACAAACAATTTTAGAAAAATTTTTTCACCTTTGGGTAGTTTCCTGACAAAATACGGTACAGGATGTTTTTGTATCATTTTTATAATCTATATCCGTAAATTAATGCATTTTTCTCAAGTAAAACGATTGTTGTTCAACAAAAGTTCAGGGTTTTCAATATTGACAGCCTAAGTGCGCTTTAAAAAATATGTATGTTACAAAAAATAAAATCCCTCTTTTACAGCACTTTCCGGTGCAATGATGTACACTTTGGGCGGGCAAGATGCCCACTCCACAAGACTTTCATGATGATAATTTGGACCTCATAATCAGGAAATTTGCTGTATAAGTGCCTCTTGCCTTTTACCTCGTCATGAGGATAAAATTTTAACGCCTATCTACTTACATAGAAATGACTAATTACTTGTGTAGATTAGTATAAACGGTCAAGTAAAACAAATTACTCAAATTGAGTGTAAGCTATGCTCTGACTGAGTTTTGATAAAATCTTGATTCTTTCTGTACAATCTTCTTCCGATTAAACCTGTGTATAAAATAGAGAAAGTGTTACCTTTTCTTAGGTATACCTAAAAACATGAATGTGAGAGCATTAACAAATTCTCAAACCCCAATTATAAACAACCTGTTAACAGTCTCCTAGCATATCATGGTATTGCCATATCACATACTATACTCAGTGAGAATCTAAATGACTATAAAAGTTCCTTTTGTGGATCTGAACTTACAGCATCTACCAATTCAATCTCAACTGCAAGCTGCAATTTATAATGTACTCACCAAAGGCGACTTTATTTTAGGGCAAGCTGTATCAGACTTGGAAACAGCCTTTGCATCTGCATCGGGAACACAATATGGAATAGGAGTAGCATCCGGTACAGATGCTATTGCTTTGGGTTTGCAAGCTTGTAACATTGGCGCTGGGGATGAAGTCATCCTACCATCTAACACTTTCATTGCTACCCTCATTGGCGTAGTACACGCAGGAGCAAAGCCAGTATTAGTAGATTGTGATCCACAAACAGCCCTCATTGACTTAGAAGCAGCAGCCAAAGCCATCACCCCCAACACAAAAGCCATTATTCCCGTACACCTCTACGGTCAAATGGTATCACCAAGTCAATTATTAGACTTTGCTGATACTTATAAAGTTGTAATTTTTGAAGATGCAGCCCAAGCACATCTAGCGGAAAGAGAAGGATATAAAGCAGGTTCTATTGGTTTAGCAGCAGCATTTAGTTTTTATCCTAGTAAGAACTTAGGAGCTTTTGGGGATGGGGGAATGGTACTGACAAAAGATACTCAAGTAGCTGCAAAAATGCGGAGTTTGCGGAACTATGGATCATCCCAAAAATATGTACACATTGAACCAGGAACTAATAGCCGTTTAGATACCTTACAAGCAGCTATACTACATCAAAAATTACCGTTGTTACCTGAGTGGAATGGCGATCGCCTTTCTATTGCCCAAAAGTATAATCAACAATTAGCACCTTTAGCATCTGCGGGCATTTTTCCCATTGAAAATCATAGTGGCACAGGACACATATATCATCTATATGTGATCAGAATTGATGACTCCTGTCATATTAAACGTCAAGAACTACAAGATCAACTCACCTTAGCAGGAATTCAAACAGGGATACATTATCCCATTCCTTGTCATCTCCAACCTGCATTTACACACTTAGGTTATCAACTAGGAGACTTTCCCCAATCAGAAAAACTATCTCAACAGATATTATCATTACCTATGTACCCAGGTTTAACAGATCACCAAATCCAGGAAGTAGTAAATGCTATTCAGATGATTGTGAATGGTAGTAAACACTGACTTTAAATTAAACAGCAGTCACAAAAATAACTTTTCCACCATCTAAGTATTATGACCACTCAACAACCAATTCAAAAACAAAATCCAACCCTATTATTTAATATTGGCATTTTAGGAGTATTCACCCTACTTTATGCCCCCATCCTCCTACATTGGGTAGATGGTTGGCTACATAAAACCATCAGCACAGAACATGAGTATTTTAGTCATGGGATGATAGGTTTACCATTTGCAGGTTACTTAGCCTGGATCAATCGTAAACAATGGCAGCGACTCCCTAATATTACTCACCCTCTAAGTCTAGGATTATTTGTAATCGGTGCAATTTTCTATCTCAGTGGTGTCGCGGAATGGGTGAATTTGTCTCTACCAGTCATCTTATTAGGAATTTGTTTGTACTTTAAAGGCATCTCTGGTTTTAAATTACACGCTTTTTCCTTACTCCTCGTATTTCTGGCCACTCCCACAGCAATGCCCTACTTGATAGCACCTTACACTTTCCCTCTACAAAGTTTTATTGCCAACACAGCAGCCTTTATCTTGAACCAATTTGATATGAACGTCATCGTAGACGGCATTAACTTATATGTAGGTGGACGCATAGTAGAAGTTGCACCCTATTGTGCAGGATTGAAAATGCTCTTTACTACCCTTTATGTCGGATTAATACTACTATATTGGACAGAATCTTTATCTTCACGTCGCATCACTTGGAGTTTCTTAGCTACCGCCACACTTATCAGTGTAACTGCTAACATCATTCGTAATACTTTATTAACTTTTTTTCACGGTACAGGCCAAGAATCTGCTTTTATTTGGTTACATGACGGTTGGGGCGGTGATGTGTATTCTGGATGTATGCTGTTATTACTGATACCTCTGCTGAACTGGATGAATAGTAGTTTCTGGGAATCACCAGCCATGCAAATAGAACCAGAAAACAGTAGCGACTAAATTTTTAGAGTTCGGTACTGTTCAATATTTGTCAAAATTATTACAAGCCGTAAGCGATCCTACTCATGTTTTCCTTTTCTAAAACCTTTAAATCTCAGCAAATCAGTCAGATAATTTTACTGATACTACTACTGATACTGCTGATCACAGGTGCAGTACCCGGATATTTAACCGGAAAATGGCAATGGATACAACCACCTAAAATTAGTCAAATCCACGAATTAAGAAATATCCGCAAAGTAGGACTAAGTATCCCTGGATGGGAAACCATTCAACAATCGGAAACACAAGTAGGAGAACACAAATGGTCTTTACAAGTTCTCAAAGAACAAGATTCCACCGATGAATCTGAGGAAGCTATATTACTGTTGTTACCACAAGCTGATATCAGAGATCAACCCGCCGTTGAATGGACAGATATCAGTGGTTGGGCTAAATTTCGCTGGGGTGCTTGGGATATGGCTCAATATCGGGATGTGGAATTTACTGTAGATAATGATTCTGCCCAAGATAAAAATTTAACTTCAAAAGTTCAAGCGCGATTTTTTCGTGCTACTACAAAAAAAGAAACTTTTGCTGTTTTACAATGGTACGCAATGTCTAATGGCGGTACTGCATCAGTTTTGAAGTGGTTTGCTGCTGATCAATTAGCACAATGGCAAAAAAAACGCATTCCTTGGGTTGCAGTGAGTATCATGATACCAATTGAGTCCTTTGGACAAGCGGAAACTTCTTTACCTCAACTTGAGTCCCTGGGTAAAAAAGTACAATCTACCTTGATCTCTAAGATATTATAAGTTGTTTAATTCTCTTGATTTTATTTCTTGTCAGAAAATAATGTTTACAGTCTCCGATTCTTGTCAACGTGGATTTAGTGCCTTATTTTTTGCTACTGTACAAATTAGCATTGGTTTGATGGCATCTGTCAAACCTATCTATGCTCAAAATTTGCCATCTTTAGATCCTTCTTCTTCGCAAGATATTATCTCACCACCAGCAAATTCTGAGTTTATCAATCCTCATCTGAAGGGAGATGTTAATAATCAAGATATTGGCACGGAAAACATTACTAATGATTTTAATACTTATCTATTAGATGTTGGAGATGCTCTAAACGTTATTGTCCAACCCCCTCCAGGAATATATCGCTTGGGAATTGGAGATTCTATTGGTGTGATCGTGCAAAGATTCCCAGATTTGAGTTTCCAAGCAACTATCAACCCAGAAGGTAATATTACAGTTCCATTGTTAGGAGATGTATCTTTACAAGGACTGACTTTAAAAGAAGCAGAAAATAAAATTCGCTCTGGCTTAAATCGCTATGTTATTGATCCAATTATATATTTATCTCTAGCAGGTCAAAGACCTAACTTGAGTTTCCAAGCTCCTGTTAATCAGGATGGTAATGTCATTATTCCCCAAGTTGGGCAGTTGTATGTCAAAGGTCTAAGTGTAGAACAGGCTGGGGTGAAAATTCGGGACGCTTTAAGTACAATTACTCGTGATCCTGTGGTAGTTTCTTTGGCACAAATGCGGCCAGTGCAAATTACTATTAGTGGGGAAGTGTTTAGACCAGGAATTTATAATGCTGGTTCTGTTATGCCCAGGATCACTGATATTCTACCTCTTGCGGGTGGCTCAACTTTAAATGCAGACCTACGCAAAGTCCAAATTCGTCGTCAGTTAAGCAATGGTTCTATGGTTTCACAAGATGTAGATTTATATGCAGCTTTACAAAGTGGTGGAACTCCCCCTAATTTACGTCTACAAGATGGTGATGCGGTAATTGTACAGCGTCGTGAACCTGGCTCTGATGATGGTTATGATCAAAATCTAATTGCTAGGTCTACTTTAGCTGTTCCTCAAATTAAGGTGAGAGTTTTAAATTATGCCTCTGGAGGAATGGGTACTCAATCACTCGCCAATGGTAGTACATTTCTAGATGTGTTAGCTAATGTTCCTTTGAATACAGCTAATTTGCGAGATATTGCTTTAGTTCGCTTAGACCGGGAAACTGGCAAAGCGGTTACTCAAAGACTCGATGCAAAAAAGGCTCTGGCTGGTGATGTTTCCCAAAATGTTACACTACAAGATAATGATGTAATTGTGGTCGGTAGAAATCTTATTGGTAGACTAAACAGTTTATTAAGTACCATCACTCAACCCTATTTTAATGCACAGTCATTTATCCGCTTTTTTGAAAACTTTGGTAGTGGTTTATTTGGAGGTAGTAATTCAAATCCCTAATTGATGAATCAGCAAGTAATAAGAAAATGTAGTTATCTGATTCGAGTTATGAATTTTTTGTAAATACGGGGAACAAGGAACAGGGAACAGATGAACAGAAATTTTCGTTGCTACTGATTCTTGTATGGCCACACCACGCAAGCTATCAAAAATCAAATAGGAGTCCTATATGAAATTTATTTAAGATTGTGTACTAATGACTAATGACTAATGACTAATGACTAATAACTAATGACTAATAACTAATTTACTAAATACTATGGCACCACCAATTGTTAAAAAATATCTTATTGCTTTTGAAAAGTATAAATGGATTGGTATAGCTAGTTTTGTTTTAGTTTTATCCGGTGCAACTGTAGTAGCTTTGCAACCAGAACCAGAAAATGTATTTTTAATAGAAGGGGCTTTAAGATATGATATCCCTCCTGTGGCTTTTTCAAAAACTGCCACTGATATTCAACAGCAAGGACAACAACTAACAGACCAGACTTTATTATCAGAACCTGTGCTGAGGAAGGTGGTAGAAAAAGTAAGAATTAAGCCTGATATTTCCAAAATCAAAATTGTTCCACCTAAGTATGATTCTGAAACTGGGCGCTTAATTGAGCCGTTAATGATGGTTTATTATCAAGACAGTGATCCAAAAAGAGGTAAGCAGTTTCTTGATGAATTAATGAAACAAATGGTGGTATTGAGCCGGGAAATTAATACTGGGCGATTAAATGCTATTATCAACAAAATAGATGAACTTTTACCCACAGCCAAAAAAGAACTACAACTGGCTGAAAATAGGTTAGAACAATATGATCGTCGGGAAATGCCAGTGATTTTAGCTGCCGAAAATGGTAGTTTATTAAGTGGAATTAGTGGTAGTCAAAATCAACAAAGACAAATAAAATTAACTATTTCTGGTATTGATGCTCAGATTAAGTCTTTGGAAAACAAATTAGGTTTAACTGTAGAACAGGCCTATGTATCTTCAGCTTTGAGTGCTGATCCAATTATTGCTAATTTGCGATCGCAGATTTATCAAGTAGAATCACAAATAGCCACACTCCGTAAAGACTTACGTCCTGAACATCCGACGATGGTTCAGTTACAGCGTCAGAAAGAAGCTGCGGAAGAACTTTTACAAGGACGTGCTGCTGAGGTATTGGGTGGTGGTGGCATGACTGCGCCTTTACGTGGTAATGTGACTGGTATTCGTACTCAAAGTAGTTTAGACCCTACTAGACAAGCATTAGCTAACCAAATGGTGGCTTTGCAAACCCAGAGAGAAACATTAGAACAACAACTTAAACAACAAGAAGAACAAGAAATAAAATTACGTCAGGAATATGCACTCATACCTAACAAGCAATTAGAGCGATCGCGTCTAGAACAGGAGTTAGGACTTAAAAAAGCTATATATGACCAAATGCAAGCCAAACTTGTAGATGCAAAAGCCGCAGAAGCAGAAACTGTAGGTAGTCTCATTTTGGCAAGAGAAGCACTTTACAAAGAAGTTCCCACTAAACCTAAGAGTATACCTCTGACTTTAGCAATTGGTGGTGTGTTGGGTATTGCCGTTGGTGGCGGTGTGATCTTCCTGTTAGGTTCATTGGAAGGAACTTTCAAAACCAAAGAAGATATCCGCGACAGCCTCAAGCAGCGTGATGTCTTATTATTGGGTGAATTGCCGATCATCCCAGTTGATGATCTAGAACCCAATATTTTACCAGTATTGCTTTCTCCTAATTCTCCGTATTTAGAATTTTATGAAAAATTCCGTAGTAATATGCGGAGGTTGGGTAATGCAGATACAAAAGTTGTCTTAATCACTAGCGTAGGTAGTAAAGAAGGTAAGACGGTTAGCGCTTACAATTTAGGGGTAGCTTCCGCACTGGCAGGTAAAAGAACCTTAATTATTGAAGCTGATTTGCGATCGCCATCTCAAGCTTCCTCCTTTAAAGTTACTCCTGACTCCTATGCCACCATTGAACCCTTAATTTACTATTCCAGTTTAAGCGACTGTATTCATATCGTCCCAGATGTAGAAAATTTATACATTATTCCCAGTCCTGGTCCAGTAAATCAATCTGCCGCTGTCATAGAATCTACGGAAATCAAGTTATTGATAGAAGATGCTCGTCAACGCTATGATTTAGTAATTATAGACACTAATCCCCTGAGTATTTCCAATGATGCTTTACTAATGCAGCCTTACACAGATGGTATAATTTTAGTGACTAGACCTAACTACACTCAGGAAAATATGCTGGCAGAAGCTATTGATGAATTAGTAGAAAATGAACTAGGATTACTAGGTGCTGTAATCAACTATGCTGATATTGAAGTAGTTGTACCTCGAACCATTGAACCCATTGAACCTATTCTTCAGCCTGAACCAGAGATAACCTTAGAAGTTATATCAGATATTGAAACAGAAGATATATCCACTATTTTTGGTAAACGTTAGATGATGAAAACCTGTTAAATTCTTGAACCGCGTTCCTGAGTTCTTCATTTAACCAACCGTATAAATTAGGATATATTGGCAACCTTGGCACTAATTCCCAGCCCACTGGTTGTAATATCTCCCTAAGTCTTTGTACCTGTAAATGCGGATAATCAGGATTAACTTCATCCTTGGGTCCAATTCCCCCTAAATCCCTAGCACCTGCATCTAAACAAGCAAGTAACCAACTCTCATCTTTGACTAAGTTCGGTGGAATTTGAATAGTAATATCTGCGGGTAATATCTGCCGTGCTGCGTTAATTATCTTTGGGAGTTGATGAGGATCAAAAGCCTGTGCAGCAAAACTCTGCTGATATCCAGGACTGTGGGGTTGTAAAATCACTTCCTGTATATGTTGGTATTTTTGATGTAAGTCAGCAATAGCCCTTAGACTTTCCCAACAATCATCCTCCGTCTCTCCAATTCCCAAAAGTATCCCAGTTGTAAACGGAATTTGTAATTTCCCTGCCCATTCTAACTGTTGTAACCGTACATCAGGTAACTTACTCGGTGCATGACGATGGACAGTATCTAATAACTTAGGTGTCAATTGTTCCAACATCAAACCCATCGAAACATTGACTTTTTTCAACCTCTGCATCTCTAAAAAACTCAAAGGTCCCACATTAGTATGGGGCAAAAATCCCATATTTAAAGCCAAATTACATAAATCCTCAATCAACTTAAACCAAGCCTCCCTCTGTATTGACAAAGGGTGAACCTCTCCGCTGAGAATCAGAATTTCACAAATCCCTTGATTTTTAAGTCCTTGTAAAAGTTTTTCCGCTTCTTTGATAGTCAACCAATCACTTTTACCTGGATCAGTCCGAAAATTACAATAACTACATCTATTAAAACATTCATAAGTAGGAACAATTGTATAAGCAGGGCTATAGGTAACGATCTGTTGATTTTTAGTCATGTTAATAATTCGCAATTTAGGGTGTTTGGCAGGAAATAGGCTGAAAAGTCTTTCTATATGTAGATTCCGTTAACTATCTAGTTTCTCATCACCTGACCTGGGGCTATGAATATGAGAAATTGTTACAAAATTTTCAGACAGTCAAAACTCTTTCTATATAAGGATTTTAGCCACATCAGACCGTCTTATATCTGAAAATATTAAAAAATATTACGAAATACCCCTTTACAAATCGAAACAATTCCCCTAATATAAATTCATGAGGTAGAAACACCTACCAAATCATACATACATAAACTGCAATTATAAACACATGACCACAACCTTACAACAGCGCCAGAGCGCAAACGTATGGGATCGCTTCTGTGAGTTCATCACAAGCACCAACAACCGCCTATACATCGGCTGGTTCGGCGTACTCATGATCCCCACCTTATTAGCAGCAACCACCTGCTTCATCATTGCCTTCATCGCTGCTCCTCCCGTTGACATTGACGGTATCCGTGAGCCAGTT
>RDXV01000159.1 GCA_004292695.1 Nostocales cyanobacterium
ATCAGTTATCAGTTATCAGTTATCAGTTATCAGTTATCAGTTATCAGTTATCAGTTATCAGTTATCAGTTATTACTGTTCACTGTTCACTGTTCACTGTCAACTGTCAACTGTCAACTGTCAACTGTCAACTGTCAACTGTCAACTGTCAACTGTCAACTGTCAACTGTCACCTGTCACCTGTCACCTGTCAACTGTCAACTGTCAACTGTCAACTGTCACCTGTCACCTATCCTCAAATTCCTGTTCTAATAAATCTCGATCACTGGAATAAATTAAATCATCTCTATCAATCACCTTTTCCTCAGCAAACTGACTAGCAAAAGCCATTTTCTGCTGTAAAGAATCATCAGCATTTGCTAAAAATCTCGCCCTAGATAAACGTTCCTGATTACGATCAGCAATCTTTTGATTACGCCATTGAATCCAAAAATAACGCCCCAAAGGAATCGCTAAAAAACTAATTCCATAGGCTAACAATAAACCATAAATTCCTGACACAAACGCAACTAAACCTCCAATTTCCGCTGCCACTGTTCCATCTTTTAACAAACTTCCTAGCACCAAAGCAGCAACAACATTCACCACCCCTAAACCAGCACTGAGCATAATTTGTCCAGAACTTGCAGCACTAAATTTCCAGGGTTTTTCATCTAAATATGGTTCTACTGTTTGTAACTGCTCACTAGCCTTTACCTGTAACTCTGGAAAATAATAAACAATTTCTCCCTCTGGACTAACTTGGGGTTTACCATTAAATTTTACCAACACAGGTAACATATAATCTTCATATTCCTGTTGATATTTTTCCCCCAAATTATCCAAATAAGGTGTAATTTGTTCCGCTACCACCGCCCCTTGATTATTTCTAATTACAGTACCAATATCTTGCCAACGACGTTCTTCTAATTTAGGATTAGGATTACCGTCACCAAACAAAAAAGAAAATACAGATTCTAAAAAATTAAACTCACTCTTTTCCCTTCTTTCTATTCTTCTTTCTTCACTGTAATAATTTGGACTAAAATACCAGAACAAATCCGGGAAATAGAAGAAATTAAACCTAAAACCACCCGAACCGCCACCCCTATCATCATCATCTCGATTGGAATTAGAAGCAGTAATGATGATCAAAATAGTCAGCGTAATTAAAACAATGGAAGCAATTAAGAAAATTCCAAAAGAAATTCTAATTAAATAAAACAGCACACCCCAGATTTTTTGCCACCATTCTTGTAAACGTAACTGGAAATATTTATTCCGTAAAATATTCCTAAAATTTTTGGGAAACTCATACACAATATCCCCAGATTCTGCTACCTGTAAATGTCCACCAGCATCAGCAGCTAAAGCTAACAAACCTTGGTTTGCTTCAGCCACATTTAAACCAGCTTGACTAGCTACATCACCCACAGTCACACGGTAGCCTAGTTGCTCCACAGATCGCATAATAGATGGATTCGGAGTCATATCTCTCCTCTCCTGTTTTTGATAATGTTTATATTTTATTTCATATTTAGTATAAATAATTATTTCTAGTTTTGGATTTCTGGCACAAGTTAGGTGATGATATGGAAATAAATGTTAAAATTAACAACCTATTGGTCAACCAGCAAATTTTCTGATTATTATGGTTCAATATACACTCGCCCAAAGTCCAGATATTATCCTCACTGTTCCCGGTAAAGATTCCACCAAAGCACGTGATAAAGCAATGGATCAGTTAATGGAATTAATGGAAAATGATCAATTACCGACCAAATTAGAAGAAGGTTTTAGTCCTCAAGATTTAATAGAAGTCAAAGAAACCACTTTAGATAATTCTAGTGATGAGGATGATATTATTCAAGCTGTACAAGTTTTAAGCAATTTAGCAACATTAAAATTAAAAGTTCAAGAATCACGAACTGAAGCGTTAGAAATTCGTAAAGCGGTAGATGTGCTATTTACAGATCAAACTGTCACAGAGGAAGAAATAACCCGTTTAAAAGAAGGTTTTAAAGTTCTGAAAAATTTTGCTCAAGCAAATTTACGTTATCAAGAAGCAAAAGCAAAAGCAGAACAAGCACGAGAAATTTTAGATCAAGCTTTAAAGTCACCGGAAAAGTAAATAGGGTTTGCTGAAAAATTCCTCTTGTGGTGATAGGTGACAGGTGACAGGTGACAGGTGACAGGTGACAGGTGACAGTTTCAAGAGTTGGATGAGAACGATTTTTCCTTTCAGTAGGAATTAAATACAAGGTTTTTTAGTTCCCATTTCAGAAAAACTTGCACTTTTTAAATTTCCAACAGCCTCAAATTCTTTACCTGTAATGTTTTCGCATTTATTCAGCAAGTCCTAAATAAAAACCCAAACAAAAAAGAGTAGATGTTTTATCTACTCCTTCAGATGTTTTATTATGCTGGGGCGCTAGGATTCGAACCTAGGGATGGCGGGACCAAAACCCGCTGCCTTACCGCTTGGCTACGCCCCATTGGTTTCACACTAAAGATAATATAGCAGGTACTATATAGGGTCTGTCAAGTATTTTTACAAAAAAATTCCAAAAAAATTCCAAAAAAATTCCAAAAAAATTCCGATTTCTCAGGAGACAGTTAAAAACCCGCAATTTTCGGCATTAGCGGGAGATATAGCCAAAAAAATAGGGAAGGTTTGTATCCCTTCCCTTGGTTTGTGGTTTTGTTGGTCTTTTTGGTTGTTTTCTGGCTTTTGCTGTTCTTTGAGTTTGTTTCTGAGTACCTGTCTTTGTTTTTTCAGTTGTCTTTGTCTAGCTGAACCGCCCCGGCCTTTGTCATTTCTCCCTTGTTTCCGGGGAGACTCCCATCTTTTTAAGCGCATAGTTTTAATATGGTAGTTTGTTGTTTGTCCTATTGTACTACAAGGTTTGAGATTGTGGCAAGTGAGGGAACAGGGAATAGGGAACAGGGAACAGGTAAGAGAAAACGAAAAAGGAAGACAGAGAGGAATTTCTGTTGTTTTTCGGTAGGTTGAGGGTGAGAAAAATGAGTTTTTTAGTTTTCCTGACTTCTGTACGGGCAAACGGCCGTTCGCCCCTCCTGACTCCTTGGGCAACCACAGGGGGTTGCCCCTACGGTATTTAAAATTTCTGACCAATACCTACATGAAATCTACTTTCTCCTTGATCATTAATACCCAAATCAGCACGAATCAAACCTAAAGGTGAGTCAACCCGCACCCCTGCACCATAACCAAAACCACTACCGGGTTTATTTCTATCTCCCGCAGGATCACCAATGACTGTATCACCAGAACCTAAATCAGTGGCAAAATCAGCAAAAACTACACCCCCAGCGATGGGAAAAATTGGAAAGCGATATTCCGCAGACGCTAAAACATAACTCCTACCACTTCCCACTTTACCCCCATCATAACCACGCACTGAGTTAGAACCACCTAAGTTAAAGGTTTCATAGGGTGGTAAGTCTCCTATGACTGTACCCGCTTGTAGGTTTAATGCAAATACTTGGGGTTGTTGACTGTTAAATAAGTTCACGGGTAAATACTGACTGTAGTTACCACTTAACCTATTCATAGTAATTTGACCATTACCAACAGGTATGGATTGTTCAGTAGTAAAACTCAGTACAGAACCCTGTGTAGTTTTCACTGGGTTATCTCGTTCATCTTTGGTTGCGGTGAAGGAGACGGTAACGAGATCATCAATTCCGGTATCACTAAATGATAGTTGGTTGTTTAAAGCATCTCTGGGGGTAATATTTCCTTCCCGATCTCGGATCGTGACACGGCTATAATTTAAACCTACGGCAGCATCCCAACCATCTATTTCTTGCTGTACACTTACGCTACCGCCAATTTTTCCTTCTCTGACTTTATCTCCGTTGGGTAAGGTGATACTGTCGTCAAAGGTATCAGATAGTTGTTTTCTCCTGAAAGTTTTGATGTTATAACCCAATCTTTCCGGGTTTGTATCACGATAGGGACTGTTAAAGTTAGTATTAAACAATATATCTCTTCTGTTTACTTCTACGTTCGCCGCTAAGGTATCATTAACACCGCCTACATTTTGATCCCTATAGCTGACAATCACTGAAAGTCCATCATCTGCGTTGTAACCACCACCTAAGTTAACGGATCTTGCACCGATTTCTTGCAGTTCATATATTAAGTCTAGTTTGTTTGCGTCCCCTTCAAAGGCAACATTTACACTTTGGAATAATCCTAATTTATATAAGGTTTGTATATCTTGACGGGCTAAGTTATCTGCAAAAACTTTTCCTGGTTTCAATTTTAATTGTTCTCTGAGAAATTCTTCTTTTGTTCTCCCTTTGATGGGGTTGCCATTTTTATCGAATTTTTCTCCTTCTTCTCCTATAAATCTAAATTTAACATCCCCAATTAATCCTTCCGCAACGTTAACTGTTAGGACTCCTTGACGGTTAGGTTGAATGGATAATACCCTGGCTAAAGCATAACCATTTTCTTTGTACCATTGGTTAATTTGGGTGACGGTTTTCTCTAGGGCGGCTGGACTGATATTTTTACCAATTTGATTTTGAAATTTAGGTAAGGCGACTTTATATGTTAAAACTTTTGCCCCGGATAATTGTAATGCTTTAACTACGATTGGTTGCACTTGATAAGTAACATTTATTCCGGCATTAGTGACACTACTGTTTACTACTGCATCAGCAAACAAACCTGTTTTTAAAATATTATCAACGTCTTGTTGTAGTTGAGTTTGGGAAGTTGTACCTCCATTTTTGGTTTTAATAATTTGCCTAATTACATTTTCTAATTCTGGTGTCGCTCCTATAATTTGTACATTGGTAACTGTGACTACTAAATCTGTGACTAATTCACCATTTGGGCGATTTTGATTATTATTAATATTGTTATTTCTGGGAATCACTACCGGTTGTGATATTGGTTGAGAACTAAATTCAACAACTTGAGCAGTTTCAGGTGATGCTAAATTTTCTATGGGTGCGGTTTCATTCTCTAAATTGGGAATGATTACTACATCGGTAGTCGGTGTTTTATGCTCTGAATTTATAGCTTGATTAGGTAAAGCCTTGGCTTGTTGATTTATACTGTTAGCGGCTAGGGTAGCTAAGGTAAGGATGGCAGTAGAAGAAATTCGCATAATTAACAATCAATATGGATTAATTGCACTAATTGAATTAATGCACAGAGTGATTAAGATTTTTTGCTGATCTCAAATATGTGAAAATTTAGACTGATGTTTTTATAGACAGGTAAATATAATGTTTTGTTTCTGATTTATTTCTGATTTGTTTCTGATCGTAAGCATTCAGCCGTCAGTAATCAGTAATCAGCCAAACCTGGAATTTATGAGCATTTTTAGTGGAAAACTAGGAATAGATTTTCATATCAGTCTCTCTCAAAAATCCTTTAAACTTAGTCAAAGAAGCAGTTTTAGCTGACTGCTGACGGCTGATAGCTGAATGCTTACTCTGATCTAACTGGCGATCGCCTAATATGAAGATCCCCAACTGCAATGAGTCGGGGACGTAGATATTGGTTTTTGGTTATTTTGGTAATTGATATTGTTTATTATCAACCTGAAAGATGACAAATTGCAAGGGGTTTGAGAGAGAATAGTAAAAATCATAGCAGAAGGCAGGAGTCACAAGGCAGGAGGCAAGAGGTGAAACACCATTACTGCTGTATTTGATCACTATTCTTAGTTTCACCATCCCAACACAAAATTAATACAACGATAATATGAGTGATTTATCTCAAAAACCTTTATTAAACAAACTTATAGAAAAAAATTCTCGCCTCCAGTTGTTGGTACTCAGCAATGGCCACGGTGAAGATATCATTGCAGCACGCATTATTCAGGAATTACAACAATTATCTACCCCACCAGATATTTTTGCTTTACCAATAGTCGGTGAAGGCCACGCTTACCAAAAATTAAATGTTCCCTGTATTGGTGAAGTTAAAACTATGCCATCTGGCGGTTTTATTTATATGGATGGTAAACAACTGATGCGAGATGTGCAGGGTGGGTTGGTACAACTGACTTGGAAACAAATTCAAGCTGTACGTAGTTGGGTGAGTTCACAAACAAAATTAGGTAATCAAAACGTTATTTTAGCTGTAGGGGATATTGTACCGTTATTGTTTGCGGCTCTGAGTGGTGCAAATTATGCTTTTGTGGGAACGGCAAAATCAGAATATTATGTACGGGATGAGTTGGGTTTGTTACCAGGAAGATCAAAATCTGCGTGGTGGGAAAATTTCTCTGGTTCAATTTACCATCCTTGGGAAAGATGGTTAATGAGTCGTCGTCGTTGTCGGGCGGTTTTTCCCAGAGATGCACTAACAACGGAAATTTTAAGAAAATGGCCTATTCCTGCTTTTGATGCGGGAAACCCGATGATGGATGGTTTAGAACCCAAGATCACAGATCCCGTTTTTGATGGTGTTGAGGTGGAAGAAGCAGAAATTAGCCGCCCTATGATGGTGACTTTGTTACCTGGTTCTCGCGCTAATGAAGCCTATGAGAATTGGCAAATAATTATGATGGGGGTATCAGCTTTAATTGATGGTTTTCGGGAAAGGGAGATAGTTTTTTTAGGGGCGATCGCACCAAGTTTAGATCCAAATATACTATCTCAAACTTTACAAACAATGGGATGGCAACAACAAGATCAATGTACTGTGAAACTTGCTGATCCCCAAGCTATATTTTTTAAACTTAAAAGTGCTACTTTGATTTTAAGTCAACAATCCTATAATGAATTTTTACACTGGGGAGATATAGCCATCGCAATGGCAGGTACAGCCACAGAACAGTATATAGGATTAGGAAAACCGGCGATCGCCATACCCGGCAAAGGACCACAATATAACCCAGCATTTGCCGAAGCCCAAAGTCGTCTATTAGGATCATCATTAAGATTAATAGATCAACCCAGTCAAGTTTTCCCCACAGTACAAACCCTATTTAAAGATCCTGATCTATTACAAGACATTGCCGAAAACGGAGTAAAACGCATGGGTAGGCCAGGTGCTGCCAAACGTATCGCTGAATGTTTACAATCAATGAGAATTTAGAATTTAGAATTTAGAATTTAGAATGAAGAATGAAAAATGGGGAATTAATTGGTAAAAAATCTTTTCTCCCCATCTCCCCATCTCCTGACTCCTGACTCCTGACTCCTTGATCTCCTTAATTAACCCACTAAACCCGAACGTAAAGCCCTAACCGCTGCTTGGGTTCTGTCATCAGCACAGAGTTTATTTAAAATATTGCGAACATGAGTTTTAACAGTTCCCACCGTAATAAATAGTTTCTCAGCAATTTGGCTATTACTACAACCATCTACAATCAATTCTAAAATTTCTAACTCCCTTTGCGTTAACGGATAAGTTTCTAAAACCTGTCCATATTCTGGGGATAAGGCTTCAATTCTCACCGTCTTGGGTTGATCCGATGGAACAGTTTCCATTGGTAAACCTGACTTCATTTTCTTTAATACTATATTTGCGATAGATGGATCAATCCAAGCATTACCAGCATAGGTTGATTGTATGGCCTCAGTTAATTTACTAATACTCGTCTCTTTCATATAATAAGAATCTGCTCCAGCTGCAAAAGCCGCCAAAACAGTATCTTCGGAATCATTCATTGTCAAAATCAAAATCTTTGTATTTGACTGGCCAGTTTCTGCCTGATGTCGTTTAAAATTCCGAGTCAGTTCAATGCCATCCATATCCGGTAAACCAATATCTACCACCGCCACATCTGGTTTAGTCGTCTCTAATAATTTTAATCCTTGGGTAGCATTCGCCGCTTCACCCACTACGTTTAAACCACTGTGTGACTGTAATGCCGCCCTTAACCCCATGCGGGTTAAATCATGATCTTCGATCAAGACTATATTAATATCTGTCATGTTTACACCTAACTATATAATATTTTTTCAAATCTTTGATTTTATAACCTTTTTAAAACTTTTTGATCTAATTTCTCCAAAACAAGCATATATTAAATTATTAGCAGTTTACATCTATCTTGAGGAAGAAAAAATTCCTTCCTTAGCACTCAACAAAAGAAAGAAAAATCTTGCTAGAGGTATATGTTGACAGTTGATAAATATGAAATATTTAGACGGATACGAAATCATACATAATTCCTGTGTGTTCAACATTCCTGTTATGTAATTTTACTTTTCTTCCGGGTGCTAAAACGATATAGCAACATTTAAGTCCAAATATCTGATAATTTGACTTGTTGGTGCGGCCACATTTATTCAAATTATCTGTTCTGTTATTTGTTCTGTTACTTGTTCTGGAGTTTTATCCCTGGAGTAAAAAACTAATAAATGTTACATTTTTTACCTAAAAGCTCAATAACTTAGTTAATATCCCTATCAGTGTTATTAACAACAAGTATAAATATTTTTACAAATTTCTCTGTTTAAATTTTTTTCCTTGTGGAATAATAAGTTATTGAAAGCACATAGGATAGTCCAGTATCAACTAAGTAAACTTAGTTATAACTGACAAAGGGGGTGGATTTGATACATTCATGTTCAGATAAATATATTCAAATTAGCGCAAGGAGAAATTCAGTTCATCCAAATTTAGCAATTTCATTGATCAGTTTCAACTCTCAAGCAACAGACACTAAAGCCAAATTAGAAATCAGCATGAATAAATTAAATCCTCAACTGTGTAAATAAAAAGCTCATCAGTGTTAACATTACTAATTGTTAGGGGAGATAATAGGGAAAGTGCAAATCATTAATCTAATTAGTGAAGTCATAAAAATTACTAAAGTGGCAGCAACAAATTTGTATATCCAATCACTATAACTTTATCCTGCTGAAATGGTGACAATATATTATACTTTGTTCATCCTTTTGTATTAACTACTTTAACAGTGAGGAAAACAGTTAAAAGAGATGATAAAAAATGTCTGGATGCAACTCTCACCAATGGGTGAGGACGGTAAATCATTGACTCATTTACAATTGTGTTGAGATAAGTAAAGTATTTGATATTACTTCCTAGCAAAATCCAATCAATAAACAAATTATTGTTTTTATTGAGTTTATTGTTGATAGTAAGCTGGGAATTTTTGATAAAAACAAAGAAATCACGAGTAAGTGAAGGTTTAGCAGTGCTAAAACCACAGGAGTCAAACAGATGAATAAATTCGTCAAAAAAGAAATAGGAATTGTCAGTATAAACCTCAAACAGTCAACACTTAAAAACACAGGAGTCATATATCAAAATGAGTAACAAATCAGTTGATAGTCAAATAGTAGTTAGTTAGTAGTTAGTTAGTAATAAATATCTAATAGATTGCCAATAATCAATTACAAAATGAGAGAATAACTTAAAATTCTAGATCAAAGTTAGGTATTAATGGAAAATTAGTCAATTGTGTTATTAAATAATTAGGTTGTTTAGATCATATCAATAATGCTGTACTTCACAATTTATTGAACAGCGATAGTAAAAACTAATGGAAGAAAAGTTAAAAATCTTGGTTGTAGATAATAATGAAGTAGAGCGCATCGCAGTGTATCTGGCTCTAACAGAGGCTGATATTCAGATAGATGTTTATCAAGCCAAAGATTTGAGTAGCTCGCTTTCTGTTCTCGAAAGAATAAGATTTGACTTTGTTTTTCTGGATCATAGCTTACCAGAGCAAGATAGCTTGACTTTAACCAACAAACTGAAATTTTTAGGAATTAAAGTCCCGTTAGTGATTCTAACTATTCCTGAAAAAGAAGAAATAGCCGTGAAATTAATTAATGCTGGTGCAACAGAATACTTTTTCAAATCTGAGATATCATCAGCAACTTTACCCATGATTTTAAGAAATGTTAGGAGGTTATACCAAACGGAAACAAAAGCAAACTTTGCATATCAACAACTGACTCGTAAAAACCAAGAATTAGAGCAACAGCAGCAACAAATACAATGGCAAAACTTACAACTTGTGGAAGCATCAAAATTAAAATCGCAATTTTTAGCCACAATATCACATGAATTAAGAACTCCAATGAATGCCATTATTGGATTTTCTCAACTATTATTACGTCCTAAATTTGGACAATTGACAGACAAACAAACAGATATGGTAGAGAGAATACTCAACAATGGAAAAGACTTGCTCAACCTAGTCAATGAGGTATTAGATTTTGCAAAACTAGAATCAGGGAAACTAGAATTCAGATCGGAAATCTTGGATATATCACAAATTGTTGATAACACACTTACAGAAGTACGTACTTTAGCCGAAACTAAAAATTTGTCCCTATTTGTAGATATAAATTTAGAAAATACATTAATAATAAATGACCCAGTGAGAGTCCGTCAAATTTTACTGAATCTTCTATCTAACGCCGTCAAATTTACAAATGCTGGCAGTATTTGGGTAGAATTAAAAGAGCAGAATCAAGACATGATTACAATTACTATTCGTGATACAGGAATAGGTATTTCTTCACAAAACTTTCAAAATATATTTGAAGCCTTTAGACAAGTAGATCAAGGTATAAATCGCCAGTATTCTGGAACTGGTTTAGGATTGGCAATTATTAATTCCTTAGTCAGAATTATGGGAGGTAAAATATTATTAGAAAGTCAATTAGGAGTAGGTTCAGTGTTTACGGTTGATATACCACGCCAGATAAATTTACCACCTTCAGACCTTCAATATAGTTCTAATATTAGTAATAATGGTGGTAGCTGTTACAATCATACTATTTCCAACCCTAAACCATCAGACTTAAATCATGTAGTTGGTAATCCCCACATCAAGTTTTAACCTCAAGTTTTAAATTGACTGAGATATCATTTGAATTGTTTGAAAAATCATGAAAAAATAAACAGATAAAATATGTCTTTTACCAAAAGTAATCAAGCTGATCGTATTCTTGCCGTTGACGATGTTAAGGATAATTTAATTATAGTTGAAACCCTGTTAGAGAGCGAAGGATATGAAATTGATTTAGTTTCCGACGGGGAAACAGCTATAAAAAAAGTCTTGGCATCTCCACCCCATTTAATCTTACTAGATGTAATGATGCCAGGGATAGATGGTTATGAAGTGACAAGGAGAATTAGAAATAATCCAGAGATAAAATACATTCCCATTTTATTAATTACCGCCTTTGATGAATCCAGTGTAGTAGAAGGATTAGATGCTGGTGCTGATGATTTTATTCGTAAACCATTTGATACTGAAGAATTACTAGCGAGGGTGAGATCATTATTAAGACTCAAGCACAGTATAGATGATCAACAAAAAATGACAGAACAACGAGAAGATTTTGTTTCTCGACTTACCCATGATTTAAGAACACCTTTAGTAGCAGCGGATCGGATGTTAGCTTTATTTCAACAGGAGGTGTTTGGGAAAATTCCCCCAGAAATGAAAGAACCAATTGCGGTGATGATTCGTAGTAATCAAAACTTAATGGCAATGGTGAATACACTACTGGAAGTTTATCGTTTTGAAGCCGGGAAAAAAACCTTAACATTATCCAAATGTGATGTAAAAGAAATAGTCACAGAAGTAATTGATGAACTAAACCCTATCGCCATTGATAAAAACCTCACCCTTAAATTCAAGACTCAGGAATCAAATCAATTAGACAATTATGAACATTATGGAGCAATAGTCATAGGTGATAGATTAGAATTACGCCGAGTCTTTAACAATTTCATTGCTAATGCCATTAAATTTACAGATATCGGTGGGATAGAAGTAAATATTACTGCTGATAAAAGTGCAGTAATTGTGGCTGTTGCTGATACAGGTTATGGTATTGCACCGGAGGATCAAGAAACAATTTTTGAGAGATTTCGTCAAGGGGGAAATAGTAAAAATAATAGATCCGGTAGTGGTTTAGGACTACATTTATCACAAAGAATTGTCGAAGCTCATGGTGGAAAAATAGAACTATCTTCAGAAGTAGGTAAAGGTAGTGTTTTCACGATCAAATTACCAAAAGCAAAAGGATAAGTAAGTCGGCTCGAAAAAACCAAGGTATGTAACAAAATGTAAAATCGCTGAAAGTCTCTTCCCTCTTGCCTTTTGCCTTTTGCCTCTTGCCTTGC
>RDXV01000324.1 GCA_004292695.1 Nostocales cyanobacterium
CTACAGGAGATTTGCCCTCTTGGGCGATTGGTGAGGCAGCGCGGTCTTGGGGGTCTCCCCCATGAGCGACTGCCGAACCCGCAAGGGTGTAAACCTGTCCTCTAATGGCGAGTCTGTGAATGTAGAATCCCCTCGCCTTTAGGCAGGGGAGTGTCAATCTGTATCCTGGAAACATTTAACGAGTTAATAATAAAACATTGAGCCAGACTATCTTTCCATCCAGTTTAGCTAAATGGATACAGCGATTACTCGCTGCGATTTTTTTAGGTGGACAAGTCTTAGTTCATCTAATGAAAGGAAAAATCAATCGCCGCAACACCCTAGAACAACTAGCCGCCGTTGGTCCAGACTCCCTATTTATAGCCTTATTAACAGCCATATTCGTCGGTGCAGTATTCACCATCCAAGTAGCCAGAGAATTTATTAACTTTGGTGCAGGAAACCTAGTAGGAGGAGTCTTAGCAGTCGCCCTCACCAGAGAACTCACACCCGTACTTACCGCAGTTATCCTAGCAGGTAGAGTTGGTTCAGCCTTTGCCGCTGAAATAGGCACAATGAAAGTCACAGAACAAATTGATGCCCTATTTATGCTGAAAACAGACCCCATAGACTACTTAGTAATTCCTCGGATCATCGCTTGCTTATTAATGTTACCCATCCTCACCCTACTATCCTTAATCACCGGAATGTTTGGCGGATTTGTCATTGCCATCAACATTTATAACCTTGCAGATACAGTATTCTTAGACTCAGCTAAAAACTTTCTAGAAATATGGGACATACTCAAAGCCATGATCAAAGCAGGTTGCTTTGGTGTACTCATAGCCATCATTGGTTGTAGTTGGGGTTTAACCACCACAGGAGGAGCTAAAGGCGTGGGACAATCAACTACAACCGCAGTTGTTACCGCTTTATTAATTATCTTTATTAGCAACTTTTTCTTATCATGGATAATGTTCCAAGGTCCAGGCACAGGACTAAAACCATAGAATTAAAGTAGCTTTCAGCTATCAGCAGTCAGCTATCAGCTTGAAAATACTTTTGGAGTAAGGTTTTTTGGTGTAAATTTGTACTTCATTTACATCGAAACTAGCTGTAATTAACTCAAATTAATTAACTCAAATTAATTAGCTCAAATTAATTAACTCAACATTCAAAATTCAAAATCACCAGACTCATGACTACTTCATCTTTACCTAACAGTTTATCTACCGTAGAACTTAAACCCAGTTACAATATTCCTGTTGTACTTGTACTGACTGCCATTCCTTTGATATTAGTGCAACCCTGGCTAGGGGGAATATTGGCAATATTAGGACTATTTTTAATGTTGCAAGCTGTAACATTAAAATTTCAATTTACCGCCACTGACTTTGATATTTACCGGGAAGAAAAACTCATTCGCCGTTTTCCTTACCAAGAATGGCAAAACTGGCGAATTTTTTGGACTAGAGTCCCCATCCTGTTTTATTTTAAAGAAATCAACAGTATTCACTTTTTACCAATTTTATTTGACCCCAACACCTTAAAATCTTGTTTAGAACAGCGTTGTCCCCGGATTTAGTGCTGACTTGACTTCTAGAATTTACATTAGATTATTGTTTATGAACCCAGAGGAATCCCCAACTCCAAAAACGAATGATGAATGGTGGGAAGACACACCAACAGAAAGTTCTACTCTAAAAACACAGGAAAACCTATCTACAGAAAATGATTCAGCATTAGCAGCAGAAGCACCAACACCATTAACACAATCACAATTAGATGATGTTAGTTTGCAGTCATCCACATCTACAGAAGAAATGCAAATAGAAGCGCCTCAAGAAATAGCAACAACTCAAACACCGGAATTAAGCTCAGAACTAGATTTACTCTCTGCACAAGCCAGCCAAAGAATAGCAGAATTACAAGCTACAGAAGCAGCACTCAAAGCCGAAATTAGTCAACTGCAAACAACTCACAAAACACTTCAGGGACAAGTCAACGCCACTCAAACCACATTGTCAAAGATGGTGCAAGAGTCCCTAGAACTTTTAGAACAACGGAAACAAGC
>RDXV01000028.1 GCA_004292695.1 Nostocales cyanobacterium
AGTGGGATTAATTCCTGTACCAAAACGGATGGTGTCAGTATTACCAGAAGTGGTGTCATAATCATAAATGGTATCTTGACCATCACCTTTTTTAAAGATGTAGATATCGTTGCCACTACCACCATAAAGGGAATCATTTCCTGTACCACCATCTAGATAATTATTACCTATAAAATCTTTTAGGGAATCATTTCCGTCCCCACCATAAAGGGAATCATCACCATAATCACCATCTAGGGAATCATTTCCGTCCCCACCATAAAGAGTGTCATTTCCTGCTCCACCATCTAGGGAATCATTTCCGTCCCCACCATCTAGGTAATCATCGCCTGCATCACCTTCAAGGGAGTCATCTCCTGTACCACCATCTAGGGAATCATTTCCTCCCCCACCATAAAGGGAATCATTTCCTGCCCCACCATTTAGGTAATCATCCCCTGCATGACTTGTTAAAAAGTCATTTCCTGCCCCACCATCTAGATAATCATTACCATCTTGATAATAATGATCATCATAACCATAATCAAAATAATCATTTCCTGTACCACCCGCCAAAATGTCATTTCCTGCCCCACCATATAGGTAATCATCACCTGCACCACCCATTAAAATGTCATTTCCTGCCCCACCATCTAGATAATCATTGATTGCACTACCATCAGTATGATAACCAAAGAAATTATTACCCAATCGTCCACCATCAATTCCATTATCAGTTGAGGGATTGGTAGCTGATGTATTGTTATCTGTACTGCCGATAGGAATATAAACCTGCTCGCCTGCATAGATTAAATCTCGGTTAGTAATGTCTGTGTTAAACTTATCTAGCGTGCCTCGTGGCATATTAAATTTATCTTCGATCTTGATCGCAGTGTCTCCCGGCTTAACTGTATAAATTATGAATTTTTCAGTTGGTTCGAGGTTTTTATTCAAGCGAGTAACTATTGTGTCATTTTTGTTATAGATGGCAGAATACCCTCCCTTAATTTCTCCATTAATTGACTCAACTGCATTTACTTTGTTTTGGGGAAGATTAATTGTGATTGATATTTCTCCATCTGATGTTGAATATGTACTCGTTTGTTTGGGGACAAGTGGGAGTGTTCCCTGAATTGGGGAAGCAGGCCCATTTTTATATATTTCTACATCTCCAACATATTTTTCAACTGCGCTAACAGCTAATGATCCAGCCTTAAAACCTACTGCTGCGGGTAAGTTCAATGTCTTTAAGGAACGTTCTGACATAATATCTAAAGCATCACTTGTTAGACCCAAAATAGGACCAAGTGTGATAGGCTTACCGCTCATCGCATTGGTACTTATTTCTGTTAGGTTATTACCAATCTGTGATAGCGTCAAAGCCTTGTCAGAACCGACTATTATTTTCAAAGCTGAAGATGAAACTCCTGCTTTTTGAAGTAAATCAGCATAGTAGTTAATTAAGTTACCAAAATCATTTATTGCACCCCAGAATTTTACCCAATCCTGATTTTTTATTGCCTCACCTAAATTCTTACCGAGAGACATCGCATCCAATTTTGAGCCGATATTGTCAGCAACCGAAATACCTACAGGTGTTTTCATAAATTTACCTCTATTTAAAATTTAATTGACTAAATGGACAGAAGATCACCCTTTCTGTTCTATTTAAAAAAAGGGTATAGAGAGCAATGGCCATCCCTGCTTTATGCAAGGCTCAAATCTACAAATTTGGGACTGTGAATCAACACAAACCCCCATCAGGAATAAATAGCTATTTACCCCTCTAATTACTCATTGCGATGAGTTTCGGAATATATGCACATCACCACCAACTTGTAACAAAATTACAAATCAGGAGCGATCGCCCCCTATCTCTTATAGATTTATCAGCTTTGAAAAGTGAATTTATGCAAATCGCCCCTGCTTCATAAAAAATTTATTCCTGTTGCACAGCACTGGCTCAAGGTGAATTAAGGTGTTGAACCAAATCCACCACCACCAGGGGTTTCTATCACAAAAACATCTCCAGATAGCATCTCGACCGTTGCTGTACTGTCTAAATTCTCTTGCGTTCCATCTTGGCGCTGTATCCAGTTGTGTCCCACTTTCCCAGCTTCCCCACCATTTAATCCAAAGGGAGGAACACGGCGATGGCCAGAAAGAATATTAGCTGTCATTGGTTCAAGAAACTTGATGCGGCGAATCACACCGTTACCACCTGAATATTGTCCTTTACCACCGCTACCCGAACGCAGACAAAAACTTTCTACCATCACAGGATAACGAGTTTCTAAAATTTCTGGGTCAGTCAAGCGGGAGTTAGTCATGTGGGTTTGCACTGCATCAGTACCATCAAAGTTAGCCCCTGCGCCAGAACCACCACAAATGGTTTCATAATATTGATAACGCTCATTACCGAAAGTAAAATTATTCATCGTTCCCGCAGAAGCAGCCATAACACCCAAAGCACCATATAAAGCATCAACAATGGTTTGAGATGTTTCTACATTACCTGCTACAACTGCTGCTGGGTAGGTTGGGTTGAGCATACAGCCTTCAGGAATGATAATTTCTAAAGGTTTAAGACACCCAGCATTCAGGGGAATACTATCATCAACAAGAGTACGGAAGACATATAAAACTGCTGCTTGAGTTACAGCTTTAGGAGCATTAAAGTTACTGTTTAGTTGCCCAGATGTTCCAGTAAAATCAATAATTGCACTGCGATTTTCTCGATTAATTGTAACTTTAACTTGAATGAATGCACCGCTATCCATTTCATAAGTAAATGAGCCATCTTTGAGAACATTAATTGCCCGTCTCACTGACTCGTCCGCATTATCTTGGACAAATTTCATGTAGGCTTGCACTACTTCCAGTCCATAATGAGAAACCATTTTACGGAGTTCTTGTACTCCTCGTTCATTGGCAGCAATTTGAGCATTAAAATCAGCGATATTTTGAGCAGGGTTACGAGCAGGATAAGGATGATTTAACAGTAACTCTCGAACTGCTGTTTCCCGGAAATTTCCCTGTTCAACTAAGAGAAAATTATCAAAGATAATTCCTTCCTCTTCTACTATAGTGCTGTGAGGAGGCATAGAACCGGGAGTAATGCCTCCAATATCCGCTTGATGTCCGCGAGCAGCAACATAAAATAAAGGACTGGAACTTACAGTTGTTTCATAATTACTCAAAAACATAGGAGTAATTGCTGTGACATCAGGAAGATGTGTTCCACCGTTATAAGGATTATTAGATAGATATACATTTCCTGGTTTTATATTGTTGCCGTGATCTTGAATTAAACTACGAACACTTTCACTCATTGAACCTAAATGTACAGGAATGTGCGGAGCATTAGCAACTAATGATCCAGAAGAATCAAAAATAGCGCAGGAAAAATCTAATCTTTCTTTGATGTTAACGGATGCTGCGGTATTTTGGAGAACAATTCCCATTTGTTCAGCAATAAATTGATAGAGGTTTTTGAATATTTCTAAACGAACAGGATCGGGTTGAGATTTAGGGTACATTTTTGACTCCTATTTAATATTTTCCTTTGTGAGATAACACTCTAAAAAGTAAGAGACTCGTCCTGCAAATCACTGATAAACATATGTCCAGGAGAATGAGTAATTGCTAACTCTGGTTTGGCTTGCAGAATTGCAGTTTGAGTAGTCACACCACAAGCCCAAAAAACAGGAACTTCACCATCACGAATGGTGACAGCATCACCATAATCAGGTTTCTCTAACTCTTTAATTCCTATTGCATCTGGATTTCCAATATGCACAGGAGATCCATGTGCTTTGTAATATCGGCTGGTTACTTCTACAGTACGAACAATCTTATTAGCTGGAAGGGGACGCATGGAAACTACTAAAGAACTAGAAAATATTGGGGTAGGAATACATTGAATATTTGTTGTGTACATCGGAACATTTTTTCCCTCTTCTATATGCCTTACTGGTAGTTTAGAGTTGAGCATGGCATTTTCAAAAGAGAAAGAACAACCAATCAGAAAGCCTACCAAATCCGTTCTCCAAAATGCTTTTATATCGGTTGTTTCTTCAACTAACTCACCGTGCCGAAAAATTCTATAGAGAGGAAGGTCGGTTCTAATATCAGCACCAGGAGCAATTATTTTAGGTTCAGGGTTTCCAACTTCTGTTACATCAAGTATGGGACAAGACTTAGGATTACGTTGACAAAAAAGCAAAAATTCAAATGCTAAGGAATAAGGTAATACAACTAAGTTAGCTTGAACAAATCCTAGTGCTAATCCAGAGGTTTGATTCTCTAACTTGCCTTCTCGACAAAGTTGACGAATTTTAGTAGGTGAAGAATCAAAATTTAACATTTCCCATCTCCTAATAATCAATACTTAGAATCCAGTAGTAATATTTTCCTTACTTAACATGGACGTTGTAAAATCAAATGATTATACTCATTTAATCTGGCTTGCCAATTAATTTCCACTACAATTGTGCTAATTTTTTCCACAATAATAGCTGCCCCGTTAATACAATCTCCCGGCTGTAAATCTTCCCGGCGATAAACTGGTGTATCATGCCATTTATTAGCGGTAAACATTTTGACTATTTCCACAGGTTGAGGGGCTAAATTTGTAGGACGAGTACGAGTAATTAACGGTTCTTGAGGAGTATCCATTTTCTGAATTACTTCCACCGATACAGATTCTACAATTAAGGATTTTTCTGCTTGAATAAAACCATAACGAGACTTATGTTCATCTGTAAATGCTGTTTTCATGACCATTACATCTGCATCAAAATCAACACTTAAAGTAGAATTAGTTCCCTCATATTTCAAATTTACTTTTTGAATTATTTCTACTTCAACACTATTTTGATTTTGATTTACTTCGCCTCTAGCTTGAGCTTCCAAAGATTGCAACAACTGTATTAATTGTGGAATTAATGCTAGATTTAAAGGCTGTTCTACTCCTGCTACTCTAGTGGCTCTTACATCAGCTAATCCCATACCATAAGCTGAAAGAACTCCAGCATAAGGATGTAAAAATATCTGTTTCATCCCTAAAGTATCAGCAATTAAACAAGCAACTTGTCCACCAGCACCACCAAAACAACAAAGTACATATTTTGTGACATCATAACCACGTTGTAAACTGATTTTTTTAATAGCATTAGCCATATTTTCCACAGCAATAGCAATAAATCCTGCTGCTATTTGTTCGGGTGTGGGAGAATTATTTGTAACGGTTTCCACCTCTTTTGCTAATTGCTGAAATTTCTCTAAGACAATATTTTTATCTAAGGGTAAATTAGCATCATTTCCAAATACAGAGGGGAAATATTGAGGATGTATTTTACCTAATAGCACATTAGCATCTGTCACTGTTAATGGTCCACCTCGCCGATAACAAGCAGGACCAGGATTTGAACCCGCAGATTTTGGACCAACACGATAACTTGAACCATCGAACATTAAAATTGAACCGCCACCGGCTGCAATGGTGTTAATTGATAATACAGGAACTCGCATTCTTGTACCCGCAATTTCTGAGTCTAATTGGCGTTCATATTCTCCTTGAAAATGGGCAACATCTGTACTTGTTCCTCCCATATCAAAGGTAATTACTAAATCAAAACCTGCTCTTTTGCTAGTTTGAATTGCACCAACAATTCCGCCGGCTGGACCACTTAATATGCTATCTTTTCCTTGAAATTGTGCAGCATCAGTTAAGCCTCCATCAGACTTCATAAACATTAATTTGACATTGGGTAACTGATTTGCTACTTGATTAACATAGCGGCGTAAAATTGGAGTTAAATAAGCATCTACAACAGTTGTATCTCCGCGACTTACTAATTTCATTAATGGACTAACTTGGTGAGATACAGAAATTTGTGTAAAGCCAATTTCTTGAGCTATTGCTGCTACTTGTTGCTCGTGTTGAGGATAGCGATCACTGTGCATAAAAACAATAGCACAACTACAAATTCCTGTATGATAAACTGCTTGTAAATCTTGTTTTATCTGTGCAATATTCACAGGTTTTAATTCATTACCATGAGCATCATAACGTTCCTCTACTTCAATGACTTGTTCATAAAGCATTGTTGGTAAAATGATGTGGCGAGCAAAGATATCAGGACGGTTTTGGTAGCCAATTCTTAACGCATCTTTAAAGCCTTTGGTAATGATTAAAACTACTCTATCTCCTTTTCTTTCTAATAGTGCATTAGTCGCAACTGTTGTTCCCATTTTAACTATTTCTATGGCTGTATTCGGAATAGTTTCGTTCCAGGAAAGATTCAGAATATCCCTAATCCCTTGGATAACTGCATCTTGATATTGTTCTGGATTTTCTGACAATAATTTATAGACTATTACCCATTCTTTGTTAGCCAGAGGAACAATTAAAAAACGTTTTGTCTGCCTTGAAAGTCTGTCTATAATTTCCTGGTTATTTGTGACAGCAATAATATCTGTGAATGTACCACCACGATCTGCAAATACTTTTAACATTTTTATTTCCTCAAGTGTATAGAATTAGAGTAACAATAGGATGAGGAGTATTTCTACTTTATGTGTGGAAGATTTTAACTACAGTTGTGGATAATTAATACACAATTACCTGATAAAGATATAATTTTTTTCAGCATATTTTCCATTGCCATTTTTGTTGTGTTTCATCCCATTTGACGGCTACTATTTCTGTGGGAGGGTTGAGGCGATCGCCACTTTGATCAAATTGAATCAACCCCGTAACTCCTTTTACCTGTGTTCTCTTTTTTTTGAAATATTGATCCATCTGTATAAGTAAATCTTGGCTAGATTGACTGCGGTATTCTTCCAAGACTTTTAAGATTATTAAGACAGAATCAAAAGCTGTTGCACTGCGCCATGTTAAATTTTCTATTCCCCATAAATTAGCGCCTATTTTACAAAAAGTCTCTGGCATAAAATTAGAACTCTCATACCCATTTTCTTGACTTTGGTAATGCCAAGGAATACAAGCTATAATTTGACGGTTATTTTGATTTGTAGTATTGCAAGGAGTTTGTTCATGAATCCAATGTAAAACATTATGATGATAAAAAGTTGCTGAACCAACTATTAAACAGTTGTTAATATTTAATCTGCTAATTAACCCAGCATTATCCAGGGAATTAGGTTCAATTCCTCCATCGGGAATTATAATGATAATATCAACATCATGTTTTTTCAGATATTCTATATATTTTTGAACTCTGTAATAATTTTCACTAATATAATTACATTCTTCCAAAAAAACAAATTTATCTTCATGTTCTTCTAAATATTTCCTAATACTGTTTCTATAGGAAATACTGTAACTACTATTTTTGTTATAGATAATAGCTACTTTTTTGGGAGGTTGGCTGGAAACTTTTTCTATCAAATAATTAGCCATTTTTCTAGCATTAATAGCATCTGGTGTAGTCAATCTAAAAAAAGATAAACTTTCATCTATAGATAATTGGGAAAGTTCATTTGATGTACTACTAGAATTTACTAAAATTAACCCTTTTTGCTTATAAAAACGCAGTGCATTTTTGGTCATTTCGCTTGAATAATGACCGATAATAGCAATCAGGTTCAATTGTGGTGCTAACTCAGCTAATTTTTCTGCTGTTTGGTTATATGGATCGTATAAGTTATTAGGATCATTAACAACAAGAATTTGCAATGCTATTTGACTATCACTAGATATTGAAGGTAAATAGGTTGGCCGGATATCGTTTAAATTTATCTCTTGACCTAAAGAAATTCGATCAAAACTTTGCAGATTAACTTGTAATTGTATTTGAGAAATTCCTCTCAAAATTTCGGCTGCAACTTGCCCTTGATTATGAAAGAATGGAGTAACTACAGCTAAAGTATAAATTTTAATACCCTTTTTTTGTAAAAGAGATTTTTTATATTCAATCAAGCAGTTATTGATGTAGATTAATACTTCAGGATTACCAATTCCATAATTATTAAGTTCTTGATTCCAAGCTCTTAAAAAACACTCAAATGCTTGATAGTAAAGTCCTTGTTGATAAAAATTTGTTCCTTGAATCTGATATTGAACGATTTCTTGGTTAGCAGGATATAGAAAAATTTGTCTCCCAAAACTTCCTTGAAAGTTATCACTATTTAATTGCGGTGGAGGATTTAACCTATAACCATTCTGTGGATTAAGTAAAAAATTAAGAATGCTCACCCAATTACCAGCTATTTCCTCTTGATCTACACCCATTATATGTGCTATTTTTGGATAAATAATTTTACTTAATCTGTCGGCAATATTCTGTCCAGGTAAGTTTACTATCTTAGCTATCTGTTGTCGAGATAATCCCAGTAAAAAACTACAAATAATTGTTTTATCTAGTTGTATGAGATTCCTTGTATTAGGAATAGTATCTAAGTTTTGTAATAGAAGTTCAATATTAATAGCCAAATTTTCTATGACTTGCTGACAATTTTTACACATATTATTTCAGATGTTATCGTCTTTTGTCAAAATGATACTCTGATTTTCATTTCAGGTTGTTCTATTAGTGTGGAAATAATTTCTACAGATGTCGAAGGGGGTAAGCTATGCGCTACTGGTGAGTGATACTAATTCACGAAAAGCCAGATACAAATAAAGCATCAAGAATAAAATCCCAACCTGTGATAGAAGCAACAACTGATGTGTTTAATTATCCCAACCGATTCCAGATAAATTCTCTTAATTTATCTAAACTTGGGAAACTTTCCCAAGTTAAATGCCTTTTAACCTACATTACACACTTCAATTTGAAGTATAAGCACAAGTATCATAAGCAGCATAGAGGCTTAAATACAAATACGCAACTAAAAAAGTAAAAATATAGAAATTAGTTGCCATTGGACTACTAAAGAGAAATTCATAGGGCATTGAGAATAAATTCAGGAAAAAATGAGACTGAATTAAATAAAAATGCCTTCATAATATGAATTACCAAACAGAAGAAATTGAGAGTAAAACTCCAATTCAATTGGGTTCATCTCGGAGCAATATTTAGGCAGAAAAAAGATGTATAAACCCTGACGTTCCCACTTTGACCACAACTGTTTTACTTCTTGGCATCGGTGTATGGGACCGTTATCCTGTACTATTACTCTTATACGTAGGGCATTTCGTGGAGTTTACAAAACTCAATATACATCGGTTTTATCGTGCCGACTTACTTACTACTTGCCAAAAATATTATTTATTATCTTAGTTTTTCTCTCTATTTTTACGATTTCATTGGTTATCTTTTTGATAACTGATTGCACACCTTGAATTAAATATTATTGTTGAAATAGCTTTTAAACACCTTCTAAAGCTCAAGTTTGTGTGTTCATAATTTTATTTTACATTGATACGTAATTGTTCAAACCATAAGTTTTAATTGACGGTCAATGTAGTTAAATTATGCAACTTTTTGAAGTGCGGAATGTGGGTTATATGATTTGTTATTTATTTGAGTTTTTTCGTAACGAACTGCAGAGGCGCAGAGGACACAGAGAGAAGAGATATTTCTGATTTTTTTAACTGAGTTTTATAGGCTTTTTATATGCGGGCAAGACTTGTACTGAGCTTGTCGAAAGTATGCCCGCACTACAGGAGTTTAATTTTACTCTAATTTGACTCTTTTGTTAAGCTGCTGTTGCTTGTTTAATCCATTGTTTTAAGGTGTTTACAATTTCTTCAATTGCTATTTCCTCAGACTCACGGGTTGCCCTTTTTACTACTTCTACTTTGCCATTAGCAATAGCGCGACCTGTCACTATTCTAAAAGGAATACCAATTAAGTCTGCATCTTTGAATTTTACTCCTGCTCTTTCGTCTCGATCATCTAATATTGTTTCTACTCCTGCTTTGTTGAGTTCGGTGTAAAGTTTTTCGGCTATTTCTATTTGTTGGGCATCTTTGATGTTAGGAATGGTGACTATGGCGTGATATGGTGCGATCGCTATTGGCCAAATTATCCCATCTTTATCATAGGATTGTTCTACTGCTGATTGTGCTAACCGGGAAACTCCCACACCATAACATCCCATTAATAATGGTTTTTCTTCCCCTTGTTCGTTTGTATACGTTGCTCCCATTGCTTGGGAATATTTTATGCCCAGTTGGAAAATGTGACCGGCTTCTATTCCTCTGGCTGTTTGTAGGGTTTGAGTAGGATCATGTACAGCGCGATCGCCTACTTTTGCTTTCCGAATATCTACTACTAATTCTGGTAATTTAAACTGCTCATTCCAGTTTGCCCCCACTACGTGAAAACCGCTTTCATTTGCACCAGTGACAAAGTTCTTTAATTCCACCGCAGTTTGATCAACAAAGCGGACAAATTTAGAATTTACTTGTTTATTTCCTGCAATATAATCATCACTTAAATCAGGGGCAATATAACCTAAAGGTAAGGATTTTGCAGCCCAATTTTCTATCATTTCGTTAGTTGGTACACTGAGAGAAATAATAGTTTTAGCATTAAATTGAGGAGCTAATTTAGTTAATTCATTTTGTAATTTTACCTCATTAACTTCCTGATCTCCCCGAATATTCACCAACACTAAAACAGTCAAACCATGATCATAAACAGTTTGATATAAAACATTTTTGACAATTTGGGTAGGTGAACATTTTAAAAAATTACAGAGTTTTTCTATTGTATCTGTTCCCGGAGTTTCCCGTTTTTCAAAAGTAGTAAAAGGTGAAGTTTGAGTATCCGCAGGTAAAGAAACCGCTTTTTCTACATTCGCTGCATATTTGCCATCTTCGGTGTAGAGAACTTCATCTTCTCCCGCATCTGCTAACACCATAAATTCTGTCGAACCAGAACCACCAATAGCGCCAGAGTCAGCTTCCACCGCTCGAAAAGCTAAACCACAACGGCGCAACATATTGGTGTATGCTTGGTACATATCCTGGTAAGTTTGCTTTAAACTTTCCTCATCTGCATGGAAAGAATAACCATCTTTCATGATAAATTCTCTACCCCGCATTAAACCAAACCGGGGACGAATTTCATCCCGAAATTTAGTTTGAATTTGATATAAATGCGTTGGTAATTGACGATATGAACGAATCATATCACGGGCAACGGCGGTAATTACTTCCTCATGGGTGGGACCTAAACCTAATTGTTGTTCCCTTCTATCAATCAGCGAAAACATGATACCCTCTGCTTTAGTGTAGGTATCCCATCTTCCCGACTCCTTCCATAACTCAGCCGGTTGTATCTGTGGTAATAAACATTCCTGTGCGCCGGTTTTGTTCATTTCTTCCCGTACTATTTGGGATACCTTTTGTAAAACTCGCCACATCAAAGGCAAATAAGCATAAATACCGCTACCGATGCGACGGATATAACCTGCGCGGAGTAAGAGTTTATGACTGGGAATTTCCGCATCTGCCGGATCATCCCTGAGTGTAACAAATAACATTTGTGATAGTCGCATCGTTCTTTTCCTTGGAGTTTGTAATTTTCTGTAACTTTGTCTACATCTTGCTCATAGTTTATTGTCAACTGACTAACTAAAAATCAGGAAGATGTAAGCTAAAAGTAGAGACAAAATAGTAAGAATTCAGGAGTCAGGAGTCAGGAGTCAGAATATTTGTTTGTAGCAGTGAACTACAGAAGTACGTTTTTTCATCAATTATCAAGAATAACTCGAAAACTCTCATTCATTCTGAATCCTGTATTCTGTATCCTGAATCCTTGCTCAAAATAGATATTCTATGTCAATTTGCCATGCAAGAGTCTAATTTTAGTAATAATCGGGATTTTTTAAGACAGTGTGCTACCTTAGCAGCTATAGTTGGCGGTTTTATTGTCAATGTGATCTCTAATGTTGCTCCTCTCAATGGTATGAGTATTGGGGCAATTTCTAATACTTTATTTAAAGATGTGTTGATCATTCCTGCTAATTATGCTTTTATCATCTGGGGTTTAATTTATTTGGGTTTGTTTGCTTTGGGAATTTACCAATTTCTACCTAGTCAAAAATCAGATCCAGATTTACGTAAAACAGGTTATTTGTTAGTAATTGCTTCTATCGCTCAGTGTATTTGGGTGTATTTATTCTTATCCCGACTTTTTACAGTTTCGATTTTAGCAATGTTGGGAATTTTAATACCTTTAATTATGATTCACAAAGGGATAGAAATTGGCAAAAAAAGTGTGAATAGAAATAAACGATTTTATCTACATTATCCTATTAGTATTTACTTGGGTTGGATTAGTGTAGCAACTATTGTTAATGTTGCCTGTGCGTTGTATTCTCTTAATTGGGATGGTTTAGGTATTGCTGGGGAAGTTTGGACTGTAATTATGTTGTTAGCAGCGGCGATAATTTCCGGTTTTATGGTGATTAATTATCGAGATGTTGCTTATACTGGTGTGACAGTTTGGGCGTTATTTGCGATATCCGTAAAACATGGTGATAATTATATTATCAGAAATGCTGCTTTAATTTTGGCAATTTTGTTAATACTGTTGATGTTTTTGCAAAGTCAGAGAAATAGTAATTCTGTGTGATTTCTGTTAAAATTGGAGTATAATTAAACGCAGATGAACGCAGATGAACGCAGATGATTATGAACCAGGGTGAAATACTCTTTAAAATAGGGACTTTGTGGGAGAAGATTAAACAAACTACAGCAGATGGTTTAGAATGTGGGGCATTAAAATCTATTCCCACAGAGTTGGAAATTGTGGAACATGAACAAGTTAAATTTGTAGTTAGGATTTTAGCAAATTTAACCAGAAAAAAAGCCGCTAAGGAACAACAAAAAAAACACAAGTTAGAAACAGGTAAAGAGTTTAATCCTTTTTTGCCTTATGAACAAGATTTATTTGTAGCGGATATTTCTGAAACTCATGTTTGTATTTTAAATAAGTTCAATGTTGTTGATCATCATTTATTGATTATTACCCGTGCTTTTGAGGAACAGGAAAGTTTATTAACTCTGGCAGATTTTACCGCAATGTGGGCGGTTTTAGGTGATGTGGATGGGTTAGTATTTTATAATGGTGGGAAGTTAGCGGGAGCGAGTCAGCGACATAAACATTTACAATTAGTACCAATTAATAAAAACGAAATTCCTATTACACCATTATTAGCAAAAGCTAAGTTTAAAAATGGTATTGCTACAATTCCTGGACTTCCTTTTTCACACGCTTTTACAACTTTGTACCCTGATGAAAGTCCAGAGATGACATTAGATAAATATTATGCTTTACTAGAAAAAGTAGGAATTAAAGCTGTTGATGATAATAAACAATCAGGAGCATATAATTTTTTAGCTACGCGAGAATGGATGTTAATTGTTCCCCGTTCTCAGGAAGAATTTAAGTCAATTTCTATTAACTCTTTAGGCTTTTCTGGCGCTTTGTTGGTAAAAAATACTGAACAAATGCAGTTAGTTAAAGATATTGGTCCAATGAATATTTTAAAAAATGTTGCGTTCTCAATTGACATGAGGTAATTCGGAAAAGGCTAAAAAATCAACTAGCTATAAATCTTGTGAAATTATAAAGTAATTACATTTATTTAGTATATAATCATACGATATAATATACCCAATATCAGTATGATTTTTTGCCATCAAGCTGTGTGGGTATAGAGTTTGTATATCGGACTATGGCGGTTTTCAGTTGTATGAGATACTTTAACCCCACATCCAACCCTCGAACCACAAGCGATGGGGGTAAATTAACGGTACTATAATGTATCTTATGTAACTACATACTGATTTATTTTTGTTTATTAATAAATAATTAAAATAATTAACACACTTGATACTCAGGTTCACCATTATGTTAATGCTACTTTTTTATGTTGGTAATGATTTATACGCTATTGACAGTTCCTGCGTGGTAGAAGTTATCCCCAGAGTGAGTTTGAGAAAAGTACATCATGTCCCGGAATATGTAGCTGGTTTATTTAACTACCGAGGTAAAATTGTACCAGTAATTGACTTGTGTCATTTAATTCGTGGTTCTTCTAGCCGTTTTTGCCTAAGTACCCGTATTATTATGGTGAGTTACCCTCGTCAAAATCATGAGTATCAATACATGGGTGTAATCGCGGAACGAATTACAGAAACCTTAAACAGAGCAGAGACAGATTTTGTAGACTCTGGTATTAGGGTTAAAGCAGCCCCATATTTAGGAGGAATACTAATGGATGAGAAAGGAATTATTCAGCGTATTCATTTAGAACAATTGTTTGCTGATGTGGAAAATACTTACTTATTAACATCAGGAGAAAGTTATATCAATGATATGGTCAAAAATTGAGAATTTATTGTGTGATAAAACTGGGTTTGATGGGAATATTATTGGTACTCGTAAAATTATTAAAGCCGTAGAAAATCGCTGTTTAATATGTGGTGTTAATGCAGATGATTATTTACAAATTTTATACACATCGAGGGAAGAATTTAATGAATTAGTAGAATTGTTAGTTGTTCCTGAAACTTGGTTTTTTAGAGATCATCAAACCTATGAAGCTTTTACTAAATATATCCGTTTTCAATGGATGTCTAAATCTCCTACTAGCAAACTTCGTCTATTGAGTGTTCCCTGTTCCACTGGTGAAGAACCTTATTCTTTAGTGATGACATTATTGGATTTGGGTTTATTACCAAATCAGTTTCATATTGATGCGGTTGATATTAGTAAAAGAGCTTTGTCTAAAGCTAGAAAAGCAATTTATGGACGTAATTCTTTCCGGGGTTCTAACTTAGAATTTCAAAATCGTTATTTCACATCTACAGATACAGGTTATCAATTATGTGAAAAGGTAAAAAATGCGGTTAACTGGAGTCAAGGAAATTTACTAGAAGCTAATTTTTTAGTAGATAGAAGCCTTTATGATATAATTTTTTGTCGAAATGTTTTAATTTATTTTGACAATTATGGTCGCAAAAACACATTAAAAAATTTACATCGCTTATTGAAAACTCAAGGATTGTTATTTGTTGGTGCATCAGAAACAGGAGAATTATCTAATTTGGATTTTGAAGTAATTCGCTTAAATGGTGTATTTGTAGGACAGAAAAAAGCCGCAGTTGTAAAAACACAAAAAAATACTAGTGTCAAGGGTTATGTGATTTCCCAGTCTCAGACTTTATCAGATAATTACCCAATTAATCAGCCCAAAGTTACAGCAATTTCAGACAATATGCAGACTGTTAAACCTGTACAACATTTACAAAATGGTCATTTAGAATCAATCCGTAATTCAGCAGATCAAGGAAATTTAACAGTAGCTATATCCCAATGTCAAAATTTTATATATCAAAATTCTACCAGTGCCGAAGCATATCTTTTGCTTGGTGAAATTTATCAAGCACAAGGAGTAGAATCACGAGCAGAAGAGTGTTTTCAAAAAGCAATTTATCTTGATCCTAAAAACTCTCAGGCTTTACTACATTTAATTTTACTTAAAGAACAACAAGGAGATTATGAAAAAGTAAAAATTTTACGTCAAAGGTGGCAACGGTTACAAAAATAGTGAAATAATCATAAACAGTTTTTACATAAAAGTTTTTTACATAAATATCAGCAAGGAGCAGTGATGATAAAAAACGTCAGCTTACAGGTGCGTTTAACCGGGGGATTTTTATTTATTGGTTTAATTGTTTTAATTGTGGCTATAACAGGCTGGAGTGTAAATTCACATCTGAGTCATGCTATTGATGTTTTAAGTAAGAATACTATTCCCAGTATTTCAGGGTTATGGAAAATTAAGGAAGGGCAAACCCAAATACAATCTTCAGAACGGGCTTTACTTAAAGATCACCTCAACCTAGAACAAAGAAATTCTCAATTAACTAGAATACAGACAGCATGGGAACAAATTGATGAGGGATTTAAGGAATATGAAGTCACAGAAAAAACTGATGACGAAGAGAAAATATATGCTCGATTTCAGCAAGTTTGGGATGAGTGGAAAAAAAATCATGAAATGTTGATGGAAATGAATCAACAGTTTCAAAGTATGGGTGTTCTTAGTCCACTGGCTAGAGAACTAGAATTAATTAAATCAAATCAAGCTAATAGTCCAGAAATAGTATTAGTGAGAAAGGCAAATAATTTTTTATCACAGTTAAGAGAAAAAGGTTTGGCTAATCGCTCTCTATTCGATGCAGCTACAAAATTACTGGTAGAAGATATTGAAATAAATGAAAAAGTTGGTATAGAGACTTATAAAAAAGCACAGAAAGATGTAGAATCTGCTTCATTTTTGTTGTTACTTGCGTTGATAATTGGTCCTGTAACTGCCGTTGTTTTTGGATTTGCTTTGAGTAAACCAATTGTCCAAAAAGTAAATGAATTAGTCAAGGTTTCTAAGTCTATAGCTAATAGTAATTCTCCCGCACAGATGCAATTAGACGATGGACAAGATGAAATAGGTAAACTACAAACTGCTTTTTACACTGTTGCATCTAAAATTGGTGAATTAGTAAATATTGCCCAAAAAATATCTAGTGGTGATTTAACATCACAAATTCAGCCTTCAGATACTACTGATGAAATTGGCAAGTTACAAAATGCCTTTTATGTCATGAATAAGGATCTGAATTCCTTGATTCGCCGTATTCAACAGTCAGGGGTACAAATTACAACTTCGAGTACACAAATTGCTGCTTCTGGAAAACAATTAGAAGCTACAGTTACAGAACAATTAGCTTCTACAAATGAAGTGGCTGCTACTGCCCAAGAAATTGCTGCTACCTCCAGAAATTTAGTTAAGATGATGGAGAGAGTGGCAGAGATGACAAAACAAACTGCTAATGGTGCAAGTGAAAGCCGTGATGAATTACAAGAAATGGAAAATACTATGCGGCAATTAACAGAAGCAACAAATTCTATTACTTCTAAATTAGGAATAATGAATAAAAAGGCCAGCAATATTAATAATGTTGTCGTAACTATTACTAAAGTTGCTGATCAAACCAGTATTTTGTCACTAAATGCCGCCATAGAAGCAGAAAAAGCGGGAGAATATGGGGCAGGTTTTGCAGTGGTAGCTAGAGAAATTCGCCGATTAGCAAATCAAACCGCTGTGGCAACTTTGGAAATTGAGCAAATAGTAAAAGATATGCAATCTGCTGTTTCTGTGGGTGTCATGGAAATGGATAAGTTTAATAATTCTGTTAATAATAGTGTTGACAAAGTGGGCAAAATTAGTAACCAAATTGGTAAAGTTATTAATCAAGTGCAGAGTTTACCACCGCAGTTTATTCAGGTTAGTGAAAGTATGGAAGAACAGTCTCAGGGAGCAACACAAATTAGTGAAGCTATGGAGCAATTAACGGATGCTTCGCAGCAAACTGTTGATGCTTTACGTGAGACTAATGGCGCTTTGGAACAATTGGAAGAAGCAGCACAATTATTAAGATCAGAAATTTCACATTTCCATGTCAAAAATTAAGTCAAACATTTAGGTAAATAAAAATAAGTTAAAAAAGGCAGTGCTGATGAAAGAAGAGAGCTATATCAGCAATGGTGAAAAAAATGATGATTTAATATTAGATGATATCAATAATATTGAACCACAAGTTTTTAATGATTGCTGGAATAAAATTGGTGTAATTGGCGATCGCTCTTGTAGCGAATTAAAAACTGTGATTCATTGTTATGAATGTCCAGTTTATGCGGCAGTGGGTGATAGTCTCTTGGAACGAGAACCATCAGCAGAATATCTGGAAAACTGGATCAATATTCTGGAAGAAACATCTGCCAGTCCTGATATTTATGATAGTAATGAAGCAATTCTTCGCACATCTGAAGCTATTTCTATCATGATCTTTAGATTAGGAAATGAGAAATTAGCTTTACCAGTCCGAATGTTGCAAGAAGTTACTCATCCTTGTGTCATTCAACCTCTACCCCATCGCAGCAATGAGTTATTTTTAGGTTTGGTCAATATTCGTGGAGAAACTTTACTTTGTGCTTCTCTGGCTCATCTTTTACATATTCAAACACAGGATATTGTTCACAAAAAACCAAATCAAGAAACTAATTCCACAGTTAAACCAATTAATCCAAAAAGGATGATTGTCGCTGGACATAAAGAAGATAAATGGGTGTTTCCTGTAGATGAGGTACATGGAATTTTCCGTTTTCATCTTCATGAATTACAAGATGCACCTGTTGTCATTACCAAATCTGAAGAAGGTTATACCAAAGGAATAGTTTATTGGGAGGGTGAAAAAGTAAATTACCTTGATGCTGATTTATTGTTTTATACCCTTAATCACAAAATTTTGTAATTAGTTATTTGTGATTTGTCAGTGTGGAAAGATTCCCTATTCCCTATTCCCTATTCCCCATATTATTATGAGCAACTACACTTTATTAGAACTGTTTCGTCAGGAAGTAGCAACTAACATTGCTACCTTGAAACAATGTCTTCCTGTATTGAAAACTCAGCCTCATTCCCAGAATGAAATTGAGCAAGCAATACAAGCGGCTCATTCCCTTTGGGGAATTACTAGCATTATGGAAATAGAAAAAGCTGCTAATTTAGTGCAGTTAATGAAAAATTGCTTTATTGCTGTTCAGCAACAAAATATGAATTTAAGGGAAGAAGAAATTGATACCTTACTTCATGCTAGTGATTTGCTGTTAAGTATGAGTAAAGCTGCTGAGGGTAATTTAGATACATGGATAACAGATCATGCTTGGGGTTGGAATACTACTCAGAAAATTATTACTAATTTAATAGATAGGGAACAGGTGACAGATGATGCTCCCTTTACTCCCTCTATCTCCCCTACTCCCCCTACTCCCCCCACTCCCCCTGCTCCCCCTACTCCTATCGAACTACCAGAAATAAGTAATGATGGTGATTCGATGATGGATTTATTTAGGTTGGAGGCCCAAGCGCAAGTTAATATCCTCAATAATGGATTACTGATTATAGAAAACAAGCCCCAATCAGCACAGGAATTAGAAGCCTTGATGCGGGCTGCACATTCGATCAAAGGTTCTGCGCGAATTGTTGGGTTAGATGGGGTGGTGGAATTAGCCCACGTTATGGAAGATTGTTTTGTGGCGGCTCAAGCCAAAACCGTTACTTTAACTCCCGATGATGTGGATGTGTTACTGCAAGGGGTAGATTTGCTGCAAAGTATTAGTCAAATCAATGATGCAGAATTACCAGGTTGGTTAGGACAACATCAAGGCAATTTTAGGAATATTTGTGATGATGTGGCAGCAATTTTACAACCGGGGCGCAGAAAGCAAAGGATCAACACTGCTGTAGAAACAAATCCACAGATAGTTAATACTCAATCCCCAGTACCCAGTTCCCAATCACTAATCCCCAGTACCCAGTCCCAACTTGCTACTCGTGGGGGAGAAAATACGGTCAGTAATCAAGACCGTGTTGTGCGTGTAAGTGCTGATAATTTGAATCGAATTATGGGTTTAGCCGGTGAATCACTGATTGAGGCTAACTGGTTACAACCTTTTGCTGATTCCATGATGTCCCTGAAATCTCGGATGTTAGATATTGCTCGCAATTTAGAACAGTTAGAGGAGTCCATTGAGCAGAATGTATATGAGCAAGAGGGGAAAGTATATTTGCTGCAAGCCAGACAACAAAAACAAGAATGTATTGATTATATAGGCGATCGCCTGAACGAATTAGAGTTATATGTGCGTCGTACTGCTAGTTTATCAGACCGTCTTTATCGGGAAGTAATTAATTCTCACATGAGACCTTTTGAAGATGGTTTACAAAGTTTTCCGCGCATGATTCGGGATTTGGCACGTAATCTTAATAAACAAGTAAAATTAGAAATTATTGGTAAATCTACACCCGTTGATCGGGATATTCTCCAAAAATTAGAAGCACCTTTAACCCACATTCTCAGAAATGCTGTAGATCATGGTTTGGAACTTCCAGAAGAACGCATTGCTGTGGGTAAATCTCCTGAAGGAACAATTCGTTTAGAAGCCTTTCATCGTGGAGGAATGTTAGCAATTACTATTAGCGATGATGGTAAAGGTATAGATCGTGAACAATTACGCCAGAAAATTATTAACAAGAATTTAGTAACAACAGATATGGCCGCTCAACTTTCCGATGCAGAGTTAATGGAATTTCTCTTTTTACCTGGTTTTTCCACAGCTAAACAAGTTACAGAAATTTCTGGCAGAGGTGTAGGTTTAGATATTGTTAAAAGTATGGCACAAGATGTTGGGGGAACAGTCCGCGCCAGTTCTCAATTTGGTAAAGGAACAAGTTTTCATTTTCAACTTCCCCTCACCTTGTCAGTAGTCAGAACATTATTAGTAGAAATTTCTGGTAAACCTTATGCTATTCCTTTAGCACGAATTGACCAGATTGTTACTTTAGAAAGAGATGAAATTACTGATGTCGAAAATCGCCAATATTTCACCATGAATGAGCAAAATATTGGTTTAATTGCTGCCCATCAAGTTTTAGAATTACCAGCACCTAAACAGCAAAATGGTGCAGTTTGTATTGTTGTTATTAGTGATCAAAATAGTACCTATGGATTAGTCGTAGATAAGTTTTTAGGTGAGCGAGATTTAGTAGTTAGACCTTTAGATCCCCGTTTAGGTAAAGTTCCAGATATTAGCGCTATTGCTTTATTAGGAGATGGTTCACCTATTTTAATCATTGATGTCTCTGATATGGTACGTTCTATGGATGCCATTCTCAAAGGTGGAAATTTATCTAAGGTGATGATGCAAGCTGAGTTAGAAAGTATCACTCGACATAGAAGAATTTTGGTAGTTGATGACTCTATTACTGTGCGAGAAATGGAACGAAAACTATTAGAAAATCGTGGTTATCTGGTAGATACTGCTGTTAATGGTGTGGAAGGTTGGAATGCAGTCAGAACTAATGACTATGATTTAGTAATTAGTGATATTGATATGCCGCGAATGAATGGTATTGAATTAGTTAAACAAATCAAAAGTAATCCGCGTTTAAATTATTTACCTGTAATTATTATTTCTTATCGTGACAGGGAAGAAGATAGAATTCAAGGTTTAGAAGCTGGTGCTGATTATTATTTAACTAAGAGTAGTTTTCATGATGATACTTTAATTAATGCGGTAATTGATTTAATTGGAAATTAGTTATTAGTTATTAGTTATTGGCTTATTCATTCTCCCAGTCACCATTCCCTAATTCATTATATGAAAATTGCTATTGTTAATGATAAACTTTTGGCTCTCAATACACTAAAAAGGATTGTCCAATCAGTCCCCTACTATCAAGTAATTTGGACTGCTAAAAATGGTAAAGAGGCAATTGATAAATGTCAGGAAAATACCCCTGATTTAATATTAATGGATTTGTTCATGCCTGTCATGGATGGAGTTTCCGCAACCCAAAATATTATGAAGTATTCACCTTGTGCAATTCTGCTTGTTACTAGCAATAAAGAAGATCATATTTCTCAAGTTTATGCAGCAATGGGTTATGGGGCTTTAGATGTTGTTGATACTCCGGTAATAGATACAGAAAACTTTTCCAATATGACTGATAAGTTACTGGGTAAAATAGCGATGATTGCTAAATTAATTAAAAAGAGTTCAACACCTAGTAAAATCAAGTCAGAAAGTAAAAATCCCATATTTACATCAATGGAATTAGTAGCAATTGGTTCTTCCACTGGCGGACCGAAAGCACTAGCTACGATTCTATCAAAATTACCCGCTAATTTTAATGCGGCGATCGCCATTGTTCAGCACGTTGATAGCCATTTTTCTAGCGGTTTTGCCGACTGGTTAAACCAGCAAACACCTTTACCTGTAAGATTAGCAGTACCAGGCGATCGCCTGCAAAAAGGGACAGTTTTAGTCGCCGGAACAAATGATCATCTCTGCTTAAAATCAGATTTAACTTTAGCTTATACTAAAAATCCTATTGATTACCCCTATCGTCCTTCTGTGGACGTATTTTTTCATAGTCTTGCCCAACATTGGAAAAAGAAAGGAACAGCAATTTTACTGACAGGTATGGGTAAAGATGGAGCAGCAGGATTAAATGCTTTAAAACTTCAAGGTTGGGATACAATTGCCCAAAACCAAGAAAGTTGTATTGTCTACGGAATGCCCAAAGCTGCTGTTGAATTAAATGCGGCTACTCAAGTATTATCTTTAGAGGGTATAGTTACTGATTTACAAAAATTTTTACATAACTAACTGATCCATTTTATTAATTACCAATTACAAATTATGGAAGAAAAAATTACAGTTTTATTAATAGATGATCAATCTATCATCAGTGAAGCTATTCATCGAATGCTTAAACCTGAAACAGATATTGTTTATCATTACTGCAATGATCCTACTAAAGCTATTAAAGTTGCAAAAGAAGTCTGTCCTACAGTTATTTTGCAAGACTTAGTAATGCCCCAAATGGAAGGATTATTATTAGTTAAATTTTTGCGTTCTAAAGATTCACCTACTGCTAATGTTCCTTTAATTGTTCTTTCCAGTAAAGAAGATCCTAATATCAAAGTTAAAGCATTTGAATTAGGAGCAAATGATTACTTAGTAAAACTACCAAATGCACTGGAATTAATAGCCAGAATTCGCTATCATTCCAAGGCTTATATTAACTTTCTCAAACGCCAAGAAGCAGAGACTTTATTTAAAGAAGAAATTATGCGTCAAGCGGCATACATTGAACAAGTTGGTAAAGTAACAAGTGCTGCTTTTGATGTAGAAAGAGATGCTTTCCAACCCGATATTCTAGCGGAAGTTGCTAAACGCAATGATGAACTAGGACAACTAGCCAGGGTATTTACCAATATGGTAAAAACAGTAAAAATCAGAGAAAAAGAACTCACCAATGCTAACAGTCAACTAGAGTCTTTATTAAAAGCCTATGGGCGATTTGTACCCCATGAATATCTACGATTTTTACGGAAAGAAAGTATTACTGATGTGAAATTAGGTGATCATGTTAGTAAAATTATGGGAGTAATGTTTAGTGATATTCGTTCCTTTACAACTATTTGTGAAGGTATGACACCCCAGGATAACTTTAATTTTGTTAACGCCTACCTTAAAAGGGTTAGTCCTGAAATTCGTAACAATTATGGGCTAATAGTAAAATTTTTAGGAGATGGGATGATGGCGGTTTTTCCTGATGGTGCTGATGATGCTATAGCTGCTGCTGTTTCTAAACTTAAAAGAGTAGAAGAATATAATAAAAAGCGAGCCGAAAACGGCTATATTCCTATTAAAATTGGCATCGGTATTCATGTTGGACACATGATGTTAGGCATGGTGGGAGAGGAAAACAGAATGCAGGGAGATGCGTTTTCTGATAATGTGAATTTAACAGCCCGTTTGGAAGGATTAACTAAATTTTATGGAGTTTCTTTATTAATTTCTGGACAGGCATTAGGTAATCTGAGTAACCCTGATAAATATCAAATTCGCTTTTTAGATCGAGTAGTAGTCAAAGGAAGAAGTGAGGCAATTTCTGTTTATGAAATATTGGACGCAGAAGTTGATGAAATTCGATTTACCAAATTACAAACTCAACCGGATTTTGAGCATGGATTAGAATATTATCGCCAAGGTGATTTTGAAAAAGCAAAAAATTATTTTCAAAAAGTTTTAGATTTAAACTCTGCTGATAAAACTGCTGAATTATATCTAACTCGTGTTAATTATTTATTGGAAAGTGATCAACCTGAAAATTGGGATGGTATTTGGCACTTTACCGAAAAATAACTAATTCAAAGTCAACTAATTCAAAGAATGATAAATTAAACTCAGAATTCGGGGATCTGGGTATGAAGGATGGTTATAGCTAAATTATCACCAAGTTCATAAAATAAAGATTATTCTGGAGATAGAGATACAGAGTATTATTCGGTAAATAATGAGGAAATATAATTATGGAATCTCTAGATATAAAATGGATTAGATCCCAGTTTCCCGCATTATCCCAAACCATCAACGGAAAACCAGCGATATTTTTTGATGGACCTGGGGGAACTCAAGTTCCTGGTGCAGTATTAGATAATATCAATGATTATTTAGTTAGGTGTAATGCTAACGCTCATGGTTATTTTACCACCAGTGCGCGAACTGATGCGGTAATTAATTCTGCCAGAGCAGCGATCGCCGATTTTTTAGGATGTAATAATGATGAAGTGGTTTTTGGTGCAAATATGACCACTCTTACTTTTACAGTGAGTCGTGCGATCGCCAGAGAATTAAAATCAGGAGATGAAATAATTGTCACAAAATTAGACCACGCTGCTAATATTTCCCCTTGGGTTGCGTTAGAAGAAAAAGGTGTAAAAGTTCAATTTGTTGATATCAATACTTTAGATTGTACCCTAGATTTAACTGATTTAGAAACCAAAATTAATGAAAATACAAAATTAGTTGCTGTCACCTATGCTTCTAATGCAGTGGGAACAATTAATGACATTAGTAAAATAGTCAAATTAGCCCACAATTTTGGGGCTTTAGTTTTTGTTGATGCTGTCCATTATGCACCCCACGCACCCATTAATGTCCATCATTTAGATTGTGATTTTCTCGCTTGTTCAGCTTATAAATTCTTTGCTCCCCATGTCGGAATTTTATATGCAAAAAGAGAACATTTAACTAGATTTTCTCCCTATAAAGTCAAACCTGCAACTAATGAAATTCCCTCAAAATGGGAAACAGGAACATTAAATCATGAAGGTTTAGCCGGTTTAGTAGCAACAATTAATTATTTAGCTAAATTAGGTTGTCATGTTTCCCCAACCTTAGATAATGAATTACTAGATTCTTTAATAGAAGCAGACCGAGAAGGTTTAACTACTTTTCATTGTCCCCGGTTTTTGACTTCAGAAACACAGGAAAACCATGAATTAGCATCAGCTTATCATAGTCGGCGTGCAGCTTTATTAGCAGCAATGACAGCAATTCAACAATATGAAAGAGAACTCAGCAAAAAACTAATTTCCGGTTTATCAGAACTTCCAAAAATTAAAGTTTATGGAATTACAGAACCGGAAAAATTTAACTGGAGAACTCCCACATTTTCTATTGCAATTGATGGTAAAAAAACCGCAGAAATAGCCAGATTTTTGGGAGAAAAAGGCATATTTACATGGCATGGAAATTTCTATGCTATGGAACTCACAGAAAAATTAGGAGTAGAAAAATCAGGAGGATTATTAAGAATTGGTTTAGCACACTATAACACCACAGAAGAAATAGAAGAATTTTTACAAACTATCGCTCAATTTATATCCTCTTAATACTCTCTGCGCCTCTGCGCCTCTGCGTGAAAAAATCCATCCAAAATACCCGAATCTGATGTATAGAAATCGGGTATTAAAAATCATCACTAACTAACAGGAATCGGTTCACCACAAGACATAACAACTGGGAAATTATGAACATTAGGAGCGTGCATTGCTAAAATTCCCAAACTGGCACGATTAAGTAAATCTGCTTCACTTCTTACCACCATTCCCCGACTATCTAAAATTGAATGATGGAAATTAAAACCATTCAAATTAAACGCCATAGTTGCTACACCTAATGCAGCAAACCAAATACCAATGGTAGGTAATGCTGCTAGTAAAAAATGAAAAGAACGGTGATTCTTACTAGCAAATAAGGGAGTCAATAACCTACCTAAAAAACCATAATGTCCTGCTAAATAGCTATAGGTTACTTGTTTTTGTCCCAGTTGATAACCACCATTGGGTGATTCATTTTCACTGTTTTTTTTCAACAGAGTAGATGTCACCAAAGAACCATGTAAAGAACTTAAAAATGCACCACTAAAAATTCCCGCTACTCCTAATATATGAAAGGGGTGCATTAAGATATTATGATCTCCTTGGAAAGCTAACATAAAGTGAAACGTTCCAGAAATCCCCAAGGGTAAACCATCAGCAAAACTACCTTGTCCGATGGGATAAATTAATAAAACTGCGGTAGCTGCTGCTGCTGGTGCAGAATAAGCAACCGCTAACCAAGGACGCATTCCTAAACGGTAACTTAATTCCCATAACCGCCCTAAATAACACCAAGTTCCGATCAAAAAATGTAAAACAATTAGTTGATAAGGACCGCCATTATACAGCCATTCATCAATAGAAGCTGCTTCCCAAATTGGATAAAAATGTAAACCAATAGCGGCAGAAGTTGGAACTACAGCGGCTGTAATTATGTTGTTTCCATCCATTAAAGAACCACGAATGGGGTCTCTAATTCCTTCCATATCTACCCCTGGTGCAGCTATGAAAGCGAGGACAAAACAAGTTGTAGCTACTAATAAAGTGGGAATCATTAAGACACCAAACCAACCAATATAAAGGCGGTTTTCGGTGCTAGTTATCCAGGCACAAAAACGATCCCAAAGTTTGAAGAAATCTAGTTCTTCTCGACGTGGAGCAATGATTGTCATTGTCTTCACCTCATAGAACCTCATAGAATTTTTGGAGTGGGAATTTTAGATTATTTAATCTTTTTATTCCTATCTTCCTCCATCTATTTAATAGTAAAATTACTTTATTATCGTCATGCTGATGACATAGTTTGATGATCTATCAAAAGTATTATTATTATGACTGCCATAGTTAGGAAACAGTTAACAGTAAAGAATCTTAACTGATAACAGGTGACAGGTGACAGTAAGAAGTTTGAACTGATAACTGATAACTGATAACTGATAACTGATAACTGATAACTGAAATTTACACTTTTTTCTGTTCTCGATGATTTGCAGCTTGTACTAATAAAGATTCTGCAAAAGCTATAGCTTGATTTGCAGATTTACCACCTGCTAATTGTGCTAATTCTTGTTTTCTAGTTGTTAAATTATCTAAGTTTGTGACTCTGACTACTGTCCGTTGTTCTGAGTTACCATTTTTATTAATTACTTGTTTCTCTACACGAAAATGTCTATCTGCCATCGCTGCTACTAATGGTTGATGAGTGACACATAAAACTTGTTGATTTTGGCTGAGTTGATGTAATTTTTCAGCGATAGCTTGGGCGACTCTTCCCGATACTCCTACGTCAATTTCATCAAACACCATTGTTTCAGCATTATCATTTTGATTGAAACAGGCTTTTAATGCTAACAAAAATCGGCTCATTTCTCCCCCAGACGCAATTTCTGTTAATGGTTGAATGGGTTCACCGGGGTTAGGACTAAACATAAAAGTGATTTTATCTGCACCTGCGGCGGTGGGTGCAATGGGGGTAATTTGAATTTTAAATCTCACTTTTTCCATTGCTAAAGGTTTGAGTTCAGATAATAAATGAGATTCTAAATCTGTGGCTGTTTTTAATCTTAATTGGGTCAATTTTTGACTAACTTGGAGAAGATATTGTAAACAAACCTGTTCTTTTTGTTCTAGAGTTTCTATTGATTGTTCTTGGTTATTTAGTGCTGTGAGTTCTATTTGAATTTTTTCATAATAGGCGATTACTTCGCTTAATGTTGGTCCATATTTACGACAAATTTGTTTTAGTTCTCTGAGTCTTTCTTCTACTTCTTCTAATCTTTGGGGATCAGTTTCTAAACTTTCTCCATAAATGCTAATTTGTCTGCCAACTTCCATAACGGTGGCTACTGCATCTCGCACTAATTCTAATATTGGTTGCAGTTGGGAATCAAATTCAACAATATGATTTAATATGGTTTCACTATCTCCTAATAAGTCTGCTGCTGTAGGTGATTCGGCATCATTTTGATATAAAGATTGATAGATTTTATAACTCATTTGTTGCAAATCAACAACATGATTTAATTTCTCCCTTTCTTGGGTTAATTGTTCCATTTCTTGGGGATCATCTAGGTTTGCTAAACTCAATTCTTGGACTTGATAAGTTAGTAAATCTAGTTGTTGTAAACGCTCTCTTTCGGAAGTTCTTCTCTGTTCTAAGGTTTGATGTGCCTGTTGATATGCACTAAAAGCTATACTTACTTCTTGCCGTAGCTGTATTAAATCATCACCACCATACAAGTCTAGCCAATCCCGTAAATGTGCTGATTTTCCTACTTGTACGGTTTGTCCTTGGGCAGTAATTTCTACGAGGCGATCGCGTAAGCTACCCATGAGTTGCCGATTTACTAATATCCCGTTGATCCGTGATCTACTGCGGATATTACTGTTAGTAGCGGTAATTTCCCTACTAATAATTACGGAATGATCATCTAATAAGTCTATTTCCTGTTCAATTAACCAAGCCGTTAAATCAGGGTTTACACTGAAAGTCCCCTCTAATAAAGCGCGGTTAGTACCTGTACGAATCACACGACTAGAAACTTTACCACCTAACACCGCATCAATAGCATCTAAGATAATTGATTTTCCAGCGCCGGTTTCCCCTGTTAGCACGTTTAACCTAGCGCCAAATTCTAGTTCTAATTTATCAATCAGGGCAAAATTCTCAATTCTCAGGCATAGCAACATCAGGCTAAAATCTCCGTGAAGGTAAATGCCGGATACCTCCCAATTTTATCTCTATCCAGTGAGTAATGCACAGGACTTTATGAAACTTGATTTAAGTGATAGATTCTACTAAGGCCTGTTTAAATGCCGCTGCTGATTGAAAATGAATGTGGGGTTTTTCTACGAGTGCTAAATCTATTACTTCCGCCAACCTAGTAGGAATACTGTCATCACGCTGACGAATAGGTACAGGATCATTTTGTAAAACATCTAACCAGGGTTCATTGCCAAAATCACGGGGAAGACACCCCGTTAACATATTATACAAACAAGCCGCAGATGCCCAAACATCTACATCAGGTTTACATTCTTGAAATTTTAAAACTTGTTGACGAGGAATAAAAAGAGGTTCCCCGTCTTTTTTGATTTTTGTGACAGCTTGGCCACTTAAACCAGCTATATAAAATGATTTTGCTAAACCATGATCAGAAACTTTTGCAACTAATTTACGATTGATTGTAGACAATAGAATATTATCTGGTTTTAAATTACGGTGCAGTAAACCTTTGCCTTTATTAACATTACCATTCGCTAATTTTATATAGGGAACTTCTTGGCTATGGGCATAATTTAAACCATCTAAAACTTGTAGAATTATCCCCAGTGCCATAGGTACTGGTATTTTGCCACCCAATTGTTTCATCAAATTACACACATTACCTAATTTGTGATATTCCATGAGGATAAAAAACACTTTTTCCCCATAACCATAACCCAGTATATCCACAATATGAGGATGTTTTAAGGTTTGCAAGTTTTCTATTTCTTGGGCAAATTTTTTAATGCGAGATTCTTCTTCAACCACACTAGGAATCATGATCTTTAGTGCTGCTGTTGCTCTGGTTTGATTGTGTTGAACTAAATACACTTCTCCAAAGCTATTTTTACCAATTAATTTAATTAACTCATAATTACATAATAATGCTAAATTTTTATTGTCTTCATTGGCTAATTTTATTAGGGTTTTAGCAACATTAGATATTTTAGCAGTTTCAGTATTGTTGGGTTTTAGTTTAGGCTGATAATTATTTGGCTTTGGTAAGGCAACTTGATCATTTTGATCATGAGAATTAACTTTAACATTATTTTCAATAGTAACCCTTAAAACCATATCCCCTAAAGTAATTTCATCACCATCTTTTAACTCATATTCAGGAAGTTCTGAGCTAATAGTATCTTTTGCTGCTTGATTGGATTCTCTCTGACCAATTTTGTGCTTATTAATATAAGTACCGTTTAAACTCCCTAAATCCTTAATTTTAATTTCTGGTGGGTTAATATCTAATACGCAATGATAACGAGAAACACGGCGATAAAATTCATCAGGTATAGATAAATCACAATCATCACTTCTACCAAGAATAAAATTAGTCCGTTGATCAAATGTATATGTTTTTCCTGCTAATTTACCTGTGGTAATAGTGAGAGTAATAGTAGCTTGCATAATAAATAGCCATTATAGATAGATGCTATATATTTTACATGATTGGCGTATTTTTGCCGAGAACACAAAATTAGTATATTATTTGTAAAGCAAATGATAAACTACTTGATTAAATTAAATGCAAACAAATAATACGTTTTTACTAGCTTTTAGATTAAAAATATCAAATCCTCGACTTGTAACCAAAATCGAGGATATGAGAAATTACGAAAAATAAAGAATTACGCGAGATTATCACTTAAAAATAATCCAATTCCCAAACTGACAATAAATTAACGCACAGCTTCACGAGTCATTTCTGCATCAATGGGTTTAATCAGGTACATTTTTAGCATATACCACACTATATTCATCACCACAGGAATCTTCTTGAAGAACTTAACAACACCTAATTCCTTGCTGTTTTTGAGTTCAATTAATTTCTGGTTATTAATTGCACATTGCTCTAAATACCAGAAGAAATAGGGGTGATTTGTATTTAAGGTGACAGGAAACGCTCTGGAGGCGGTTTTGTTAGTTTCTGTAACTACTTGAGTGTTGTATTTACGGGGGTGAATTCCCAGAATTTCATAGAAATCAGACCTTTCAAAAACTGTCATTGTGTGGGTAACAAACACAGTTAACAAGAAGAAACGCACCCATAACCTAGCTTTCCAATTATTCCATAATTGAGGTTGAGAACGTAACAAAGCCTTGAAAAAGTCTCCATGTCTATTTTCATCCTGACACCAGCTTTCAAACTTTCTAAACAGTGGGTAAAACTGAAATTCAGGATGATTTTGAATATGACGAAATACCAAAATATAACGCCAATAACCTATTTTTTCCGAGAGGTAAACAGTATAAATTACCCACTCTGGTGGAAAGAAAGTATAGGTACGATTTTTAGTTAGGTAACTTAAATCCAGGGACAAATTAAAATCCGCCATAGACTTATTTAAAAAGCCAGCATGACGAGCTTCATCCCGTGCTAAATATTCAAAGGCTTCTGATAACAAAGGATTACTTTCTTTGAGACGGCGGGATAATTCTTTAAATAACAGAAATCCAGAAAACTCAGAAGTACAAGACCTTTCTAAAAAGTCAACAAAAGCACGGCGTTTTTCACCTTGAATGTGATCCCATGACTGTTTAAATTCATCATCCCGAATAAAATGATGGCGGTTATAATCTGCCTTGAGTTCATCAACTATCGCTCGAATTTCTTCTTCATGTGCAGAAATATCCATTTTAGCCACAGCATCAAAATCTGTGGTATAAAAACGGGGTGTTAATAATGTTTCTTCCACAGGTGCTTTCACACCGGGTTTTAGTAACTCAACCGGGGGAGTTTCCAAAGACTTAACCATAATTATCCTGTTGATTTTACTCTTGTAAAAACTATATAAGCATAATTAGTGATTTGTAGTCATCAGTTAAAATATGGAAACAAATTTGTACTAAATTATCTAATTTATCTGGATCTATTAATAGTTAAAATACCTACCGTGAGTGAATATTTACTCATAAAATTCTAAAGAAATATGAATATCTTTATATTTCCCATAAGAAAGATAGTTAAATATTTTGTAAGAGTCAAAATCGCCATGACCTTGATTAATGGTAGACTCTATAAACCCAGAATAGCATTTTTTAGGTTGACACCGACGGCAAACTGATAAACAAGTCGGTGAAATTTTCCAACCTTTACCGTAGAAATGAAGGAAGTAAAAATGAGTAACAATTTAGCCGTCAAACTGCGTTCTGGTACTCAACAAGCTCATACAGACGCAGAAAATGTTGGTTTCATGAAATGTTTTGTCCAGGGAGTTGTAGACAAAGAATGTTTTAGTCAATTATTGAGTAATTTCTACTTTGTTTACAGTGAACTAGAAAATGCACTTGAGCAGCATAAACAACATCCTGTAATTAGCGTTATGTATTTTCCCGAACTAAATCGTCAAGCATCTTTAGAAAAAGATATGACATTTTATCATGGGAATTTGTGGCGTAATTTCATTAAACCATCGCCCGCTACAAAAAATTATCTTGCTCGCATTTGTGAACTATCAACCCATGAACCTGCATTATTATTAGGTCATGCGTATACTCGTTATATGGGTGATCTTTCTGGTGGACAAATGCTACAAAAAGTTGCACAATCAGCACTCAAATTATCTGGATATGAAGGAACAGAGTTTTATAACTTTGTCCAAATACCAGATAAGCAAGCATTTAAAAACAAGTATCGTCAAGCGCTAGATAGCGTACCTGTTGATGATGTCACTGCTGATAAAATAGTAGCAGAAGCAAATCGCGCTTTCTATTTGAATATGGAGATAATTAAAGAATTAGAACCGATTTTAATTAAAGCTTTAGGTCACGCTACATATAACGACCTAGTTTGACAGTAATATTCTTTGAATTACACCGGGTTTCTTGCAGTAAGTCCTAGCTATTTTGTTTCAGTAACAAAAACTGGAACATACAAATTTATTGGCATTAACTTTAAACAGCAAAAATGCCAATTTTACAACAAAAATGGGGATTTTATTCATAATTTTCCCATCCTAAAATTGATAATTCGTACAACCACTAGGCACAATTACAAGTAACTCGGAGGTTTTGATGGTATTTCTATTACCTGGGGTAAAATTTGATCTTGACTTGATTAAAAAATATGACACCCGCGCACCCAGATATACAAGTTATCCACCCGCTACAGAATTAAGTGAAAATTTTACCGTCCAAGATTTTGAAGTAGCAATTGCTAATTCTAACCAACGTCAAACACCTCTATCTTTGTATTTCCATATTCCCTTTTGTCAGAGTGCTTGTTATTTTTGTGGTTGCAATACAGTTATTTCTAATAATAAGAATATTGCTAAACCATATCTACACAATTTAGCTCAGGAAATTCAAAACACCGCAGAATTGATAGATACCAGTAGAGAAGTATTACAAATTCATTGGGGTGGAGGTACACCAAATTATTTGGATCTGCATCAGGTAGAATTTTTGTGGAACAAGATTAACCGTTATTTTAAAATTGCTCCACAAGCGGAAGTTTCGATTGAAATTAACCCCCGTTATGTAGATAAGGAGTACATTAAATTTCTGCGGGATATTGGTTTTAATCGGATTAGTTTTGGTATCCAAGATTTTAACCCCATTGTACAAGAAGCTGTCAACAGAATTCAACCAGAAAAAATGCTACTTGATGCTATGGGTTGGATTAAAGACGCTAATTTTGAGAGTGTAAATGTAGACTTAATTTATGGTTTACCTTACCAAACTCTCCACACTTTCCGGGAAACTGTCAAAAAGACAATTGATCTAGATCCTGATAGAATTGTAGTGTTTAATTTTGCCTATGTTCCCTGGATGAAACCAGTACAAAAACGAATTAATCAAGATGCACTACCAGGAGCGCAGGAAAAGTTAGATATTCTGAAAATGACCATCGAAGAATTAACAGATAACGAGTATTTGTTTATCGGTATGGATCATTTTGCTAAAAATAATAATGAGTTGGCCATCGCTCAACAAAATGGTACGCTCAAACGCAATTTCCAAGGATATACAACCCACGCAGAAACAGAATTGTTTGGTTTTGGTTCTACTTCCATTAGTATGTTAGAAGATGCTTATGCCCAAAATCATAAAGGTTTAAAGGAATATTATCAAGCAGTCACAGCGGGAATAATTCCCACAAGCAAAGGTGTTAAGTTAACCCAAGATGATATTATCCGACGGGATGTAATTATGTCTATTATGTCTCATTTCCAGTTACATAAATCAGACATTGAACGGAAATATCACCTTGATTTTGATAGCTATTTTGCCCAGGAATTACATGAGTTAAAACCTCTAGAAAATGATGGACTGGTGAATTTATTAGGGTCAGAAATTCAAATCACTGATATTGGTAGATTATTAGTGAGAAATATTGCTGTCACCTTTGACACCCATAGTCGCATCAAAGAGACAAAATTTTCCCGTGCAATTTAAGGATTTTCATAGTAGAGACTTTATCAAATACTGTCTCTACAATTCACTAATTAAGTCTTTCATCTGATGAGGAAAAATATATCATCAGATAGAAATAATCACGTTGAATAGCCGATACTTTGGATAAATATGACAGACTAGAGGCTATCAATAATGATTAATATTATCGCTTGGGTAATTTTAGGACTTTTAGCTGGTGCAATTGCTAAAGCAATTTATCCCGGTTCTCAAGGTGGAGGAGTTTTATCCACTATCATTTTAGGGATTATTGGCGCTTTTATTGGTGGGACTTTATTTACTCTCCTCCGTACCGGAACTTTACAATTAACAGCAGCAACATTAAGCATTCCCGGTCTTTTCATAGCTGTAATTGGTGCAATTATTGCTATTTACTTATGGGGTTTATATCAAAGGAGAAGTCGAGCTTAATAGCTTATTTTTTACTAATTGATTTAGCAATTACTCCTAATTGTAACCCAGGGGGAAAACTACCTTCTTCTTTAATTCTTTTAATTTCTGATTCGGCAATTCTCAAATTCAAACTTTTGGCTAAACATTTAACTGCATCACTTCGATCAATAATACCTGCAACCGCACCAGCGGGAGAAAGTACAGTAATTTGGTTTAGTTGTTCATCTTCTAATTTGCTAATTACTTCAGCTAAAGGAGTAGATTCATTTGCAGAGGGTATAGTATCTAAAGGATGAACAATATTTATTAAGGTGGTAGTTTCCCATTCACTTCGTTGGATATTTCGCAAATCTTCAACTTTTACTAATCCCCGATAACGTCCTTCTGATGCTGCAAAATAAACCTGATGCGGAGCATTTTCTAACAAATATATATCTGCAAATTCTCTCAATGATTGGTTAGCATCAACTACCCGAAAATCTCTACTCATAGCATCAGCAGCTACCAATTTTAACAAGGTTTCTTGTAGTGTGGTGACATTATCGTAGCTGTTAGCATTACGAATGGCAAACCAACCTAATAAAACCATCCACAAACCAGTGATAAATTCTTGAGTGAAAAACTCAACTACAAATCCTAATGCAATAGCAATATAACCCAAAATTTTACCAGATTGTGCCGCCCAATGTACTGCTTGAAAACGATTACCTGTAACTTTCCATAAAGCAGCTTTTAAAACCTGTCCCCCATCTAAAGGTAAACCAGGAATTAAGTTAAATAAAGCTACTATTAAGTTAATTCTGGCTAAATCTTTAACCATGAAATTTAATAAAGTCTGATCATCAATGAAATTCGTTCCTAAATTCAGGAAAAAGAACAATACAATACTTACCGCAGGACCCGCAATTGCTACTTGAAATGCTTTCCCTGGTGTTTTTGATTCTTCCTCAATAGCAGCAATTCCACCAAAGAAAAATAAGGTGATAGAATTAACTTTAATTCCCTGGGATTGAGCTACTAAACTATGTCCTAATTCGTGTAATAACACCGAAGTAAATAGCAGCAGTGCCATGATTAAACCTGCACTCCAAGCTATGACATTACCCCATTGTTGGTAACTAGAACCAAAATTTATAGTTGCTAAACCAACAATTACAAACCATAAAGGATCTAAAAATAGAGGAATACCAAATAAAGTTCCTATTTGCCAATTTTGATTACTTTGCATTATCTTTTTTATTCTAACTGCTATTATTATTCACCTTAAAACACTAATTCTTAAATCACAACTAGCGTAGGTGTAGTATTTTCCTATCTCTAGGATAAACAATTTATTCCAATTCGGGCAATTTCATAAGTAGTCGTGCAAAATAAATTTCATAGTTAGGAGAGGGAACAGGGAATAGGGAACAGGAAGTAAGGTTTACAGAGATTTTTTCTTCAATAACTATGTGCAATTAATTTTGCCTGGGTACTTATCTAGAATATCCAGAATATTAAACCGCAGAGGACGCAGAGAATGGGAGTTGTTCATAACAATTTAGAAGTGTAAAAATGTAAAGAATCAGAAAAAAAGGCATAAAAAAGCGGTAAGTAATTTTTATGTGTACTTACCGCTGATACTGGAATCTCTTAAACAGAGATGAGTAAATTTAATTTATAAACGACCGATGTTAGTCAGTCCTAAAACAATACCAATACCAATTACATGACCAAAGGCCATAGCACCGATAAATCCTGCTACACTGACGGGTAGTAAAGGCATTTGGGGTCCAACTTTGGGTGCTTTACTGGCTAAACTGAGTAAAAGTACCACAGAACTGCTTGCGCTGATAATGATCCCCACTGTAGGACTCCACTCAGGTGTTGCAGGTACGGATGCTGCTGCTAGTAAAATAGATGATAACAAAACGTTTTCTCCTACAATGAAAAATGAATGTAAGCCTACAAAATTATAGAATTACGTAGGACAAAGCAAAAGATTTTTCCCCAAATTGTTGTATTTTTGTAATTATTTTTAATTTATTACACTTCAATGCGAGTCAAAATTTGTGGTATCACTCAACCTCAGCAGTCTTTAGCTATTGCTAATCTCGGTGCAACAGCATTAGGTTTTATCTGTGTATCGAAATCTCCACGCTACGTTACAATTGAGCAGATACAGGCAGCGATCGCCCCATTACCCCAGGAAATTAATAAAATCGGTGTTTTTGCTAATAGTGATATCAGAGAAATTAGTAAAATAGTTACTACCTCTGGGTTAACAGGTGTGCAATTACACGGAGATGAATCACCGGAATTTTGCTCCCAACTACGGCAAAAATTACCCCAGGTGGAAATTATCAAAGCTTTGAGAGTACGTAGTTTGGAAGATTTACAAACCACCCATGAATATACAAATGTAGCAGATACATTACTACTTGATGCTTACCATCCCCAACAATTGGGAGGAACGGGAAAAACCCTAGATTGGCAAATGTTACAAGAATTTAAACCCCCTCTACCTTGGTTTTTAGCAGGAGGACTAACACCAGATAATATTAAAGAAGCACTCAGTAAGTTACATCCTGATGGAATTGATCTTTCCAGTGGTGTGGAAAATTCCCCTGGTGATAAAAATTTGGATAAAGTAACTCGATTATTTCAACAGTTGAATTCTCTCAATTGATGGGTATTTTCAGGTGACAATACCCGATTTTTTCAAACATCAAATATGATTTCTTTGATCAGACTGAAAATTAATTCCCAGTTGGTTGATCTTCAGAAAAATTTTCTAACCACATTTGTAAATCTGCTACCGTCTCTAAATCAAATATCGCTTCCCCTAAATTCTCAATTACTTCGATATCTAAACTTTTAATTCTTGTCTCTAATTCTCCATCAATTTTACCAAACTTCTTATTAAGTTGACGTAAAATTAGATTCTTTTCTCTTTCAATACCTCTGGTAATACCTGTCTCAATTCCTTCTTCCATCCAACTGGTGACAATTTGCATAACTTCCTCCTTTTCTTCCCGAATAAATCCACTTATTTCTGTTTGAAATTGCTTTTCTTCTATTTTATTTAACCTTAAATATGTGTCAATAAATCCCGATATTAACTGCATTTTTGCTGGATTCAATTTGAGAGTTACCAACAATCTTAAACATTCTGCTTTTACCTTTGCTCTCTCTGTTTTTGCTATGTTCATTTTTGACATTAAAGCAGATGCAACAGGATTAGGACGATTTAAAAAATCTCTCCAGTTAAGATGATTTAGTTGTACTACTTGATAGTTAAATTTTAGCACTTCTAAATCAGGAAAATTAATCTCATATTTATTAGTTGCTATGGTTTTGGGTGATTCATAAGAAAATATCACAATTGGATAAATTGGTACATCAAATTTTTCATGTAATCTGGCAAAATAACGAAACATTCTTTGATCAAATTTTGGTCTTGCTCCTGATTCTGCTTCAATGTGAATTAAAAAATAGGAAGGTTGACCCAGAAATTTGACTTTGGCAATTAAATCTGTTTCATACTTTTCTCCTGCGGTGACATCTGTAAATATTTCCTTATCTAAAAATGTAATGGAATCTGGATCTATATATTTAACAACTTCTGGAAAAAACAATTCTAGAAATTCTAGAAAAAACGTAGATATTAATTCCTTAAATAACCGATCATGATCTATATTTTCTGTCATATTCTTTCATATATTTAAAACTAAATTACTTAATTGAAGTATCAGGTGCAATTAAGCACCCAATCTATTAGTAATCACTATCAGATACACAAATACCTTTGCATTTTATCCCATTGGTTGCTGTCCGTTGACAATGAGGACAAAGAATTTTATCTTGCTCTTGTGCTTGACTTGTTTGTTTTTGATCCTTTGTGTTTTCTATTTGTGAAGTCATAACTATTCATCAATCTTTATCTACACAAATTGTAACGTTTTTCTAAAAAATATCCAAAATACACCATTTACCGAAAAATCCCTAACTTCATCACCTCAAAATCACCACAAAATGTTACATCTAATAAGGTTGAGTGAACAGAAATTACCGTGAAAGCACAAGTATTTAGAGGCGTAAATCAATTATCCTACGAAGAAATACCCGTTCCCACACTAGCAGCGGATGAAGTGTTAGTACAAGTGCGGGTAGTGGGTTTGTGTCAGTCAGATATTAAAAAAATTCGTTATCCGCTCTATGAACCACCGCGTATATTTGGACACGAAACCGCAGGAACAATAGCTGGTGTAGGTGCGGAGGTAGAAGGGTGGAAAGTAGGACAACGGGTAGCAGTGATGCACCATATACCATGTATGCGTTGTTCCTATTGCCTGAATGATAACTTTTCTATGTGTGATGTTTACAAAAATATCTCCACTACCGCAGGTTTTAACGCTAGTGGTGGGGGTTTTGCTGAGTACGTAAAAGTACCAGGTCACATTGTTAAAAATGGTGGTTTGATTCCCATTCCCGATGATATTAGTTTTGAGGAAGCTAGTTTTGTAGAACCTACTAACTGTTGTTTAAAAGCTGTTAAAAAAGCTCAAATATCTCCAGGACAAACGGTGTTAGTTACGGGGGCAGGTCCAATTGGTTTAATGTTTATTATGTTGGTTAAGTATTTTGGTGCAAAGGCGATCGCCACCGATTTACTACCATCAAGAATTGAAAAAGCCCTAAATGTGGGAGCGGAAGCGGCTTTTGATGCAAGAGATCCTGATTTAGCCGCAAAAATTCAAGGTTTAACAGGGGGTTTAGGTGTTGATGTCACCTTGTTAGCAGTACCCAGTGATAAAGCATTTTACCAGGCTTTAGACTGTACCCGTAAAGGTGGAAAAATTCTCTTTTTCGCTGAATTTCCCGATGAATTAGAAATACCCATCAACCCGAATATTCTTTACCGTCGGGAAATAGACTTAATGGGTAGTTATAGTTCATCCTACCGACTGCAAAACTTATCAGCGGATATAGTCTTTAATCGCCGCATTGACGTAAAAGCTTTAATTAGTGATCGCTATCCATTACAAGACTTATCAAAAGCCGTAGATCAGGCGATCGCCCCCACCCCAGAAACCTATAAAATCCTCATTTATCCATAAATTTAGTCATTAGTCATTAGTCATTAGTCATTAGTCATTAGTCATTGG
>RDXV01000160.1 GCA_004292695.1 Nostocales cyanobacterium
GCAAGGCAAAAGGCAAAAGGCAAAAGGCAAGAGGGAAGAGACTTTCAGCGATTTTACATTTTGTTACATACCTTGGTTTTTTCGAGCCGACTTACTTACTCCAAAATTGCTGTATATTACAATTATTAAATCACTAAAATATATTTGGTGTTAATTATGCTGAAAAAACTGATTCTCGAAAATTGGAAAAGTTTCCGTTATGCAGAACTTCCCCTTGATCCTTTAACTGTACTTATTGGAACTAATGCAAGTGGTAAGTCTAATGTTGTTGAAGCATTGGAATTTTTGCAAAGAATAGCTAATGGTGAAAATATTGAAACAGCTTTAGCAGGAGATAAAACACTTTCTTCTATTCGTGGTGGTGTTCAATGTGCTGCAAGACATGGTGAAAAAGAGTTTAGTTTAAAGGTGTTAATTGGAAGTGACGATGATGATTATTTATATAATATGAAAATACAAACATTGCCTGATTGTCAAATACTACAAGAAGATATTAAAAGTGATTTATATTATCACGAACAAGGGATTTACTTAAAAAAGTTTACTTTAAAAACAGGACACAACAATAGAAGTAATCTCAACAATACAGGTAATAGTTTTAGTCTTAGTGATTTATATGATAACAATATTCGATATAACACTAATGAAGGTGGTAACATGGTTTTTAATAAAGAGGTTAAAGATATATTCTTACCTGCAAAAAAGAAAGTTCAAGAGTTTGTAGTATCTAATTTAGAAAATATCTTATCTATTAATCCTATACCTTCAACAATGCGTGATTATTCCCGACTCTCTGAAAATCTAGAAAGCGATGGTTCAAATATTGCAGGTGTGTTAGCAGCATTACCAGATGATAAAAAAACAGAAGTTGAAAATACCCTATCTGAATATATCAAAAAGTTACCAGAAGGAGATATCAAAAAAGTATGGGCTGAACCTGTTACTAGGTTTAAAACAGATGCAATGCTGTACTGTCAAGAAGAATGGAAACCAGGAGAAATTACAGAAATTGATGCTAGAAGTATGTCAGATGGAACATTAAGATTTCTAGCAATTCTCACAGCATTATTAACCCGCCCCGAAGGTAGTCAAATTGTGATAGAAGAAATAGATAATGGTTTACATCCTTCCCGTGCAGCATTATTAGTAAAAATCTTAAAAGAAATTGGCAGTAAACGCAATATTGATATTTTATTAACCACCCATAACCCAGCTTTATTGGATGCTTTTGGTTCGGAAATAGTTCCTTTTGTAGTTGTTGCACATCGAGATTCAGAAACCGGAGAAAGTAAACTTACCTTATTAGAAGATATTGAAAATTTACCGCTTTTACTAGCATCAGGAACTTTAGGAAGATTAGCAACTAAAGGCGCAATTGAAAAGAGTCTTTCTAATCAAAATAATCAAAAATAATATACAGTATGACAAAGATTCTGATTATTGACACATCAATACTTTGTGTATATCTAGGTATTCCTGGTAAAGAAACTTGTGGTGATGATAAGGATAAATGGGATAAACAGAGAGTTGATGCTCGTTTTTTGGAAGAAGAAAAACAAGGAACAAAGTTTATCTTGCCATTGGCAACAATTATCGAAACAGGTAATCACATTGCCCAAGCTAATTCAAAAAGATATGAAATTGCTCAAGCTTTTGCTAATATTTTGATTAAGGTAGCAGATGGCGTTATACCTTGGGAAATTTTTACAACTCAAATTGGTGAACTTTGGAACTCTGAACAATTAAAAATGTTAGCTGTTGAATGGCCTTCTCTAGCTGCTAGAAAAATTTCGATTGGAGATGCGACAATTAAAACTGTAGCTGAATATTATGCTAAAAGTAGTAGTACATTCCAAGTAGAAATTTTTACGGGTGATGGTGGACTGAAAGCTTATGAACCAATTACACCTCCTCAAACCCGGCGCAGTAGTCGAAAATGATATAAAATAAAATGATATAAAATTGAATAATCTTACATAGCATTCTATGAAAACTTTCACCGTAATTATTGAAAGAGACGCACAAACAAAACTTTATGTAGGTTATGTTCCAGGTTTTCCAGGAGCGCATTCTCAAGGAGAAACATTAGACGAATTACAGCAAAATTTACGTGAAGTAATGGAAATGCTGCTTGAAGACAAATAACCCTTATTAAAATCATAATCTTTCCTTTCCTCTTTGCGTCTTCGCGTCTTTGCGTGAGAAAAACATTAAAAAATTAAAAAACCTTAAACAACCAGCCCAACCCCCCAACCCCACGCTATCATAAAAAATAGTGCCAAAAATCGCAGCATCTACACATGACCACACCAGAACCCCAGCAACCAAATACACCCCTCAGCGATACAAAACTGGTAGAGGACCGCAGCAAGCTGAGTAAAATGTATCAGCACTACGTAGAAATGAAAGATAAATACCCCCATGCGTTGCTGCTGTATCGTGTTGGTGACTTTTTTGAAACCTTCTTTCAAGACGCTGTAACCATTTCCAGAGAATTAGAATTAGTCCTCACCAGTAAACACGGGGGTGATGTGGGTCGTGTAGCCATGACTGGTGTACCTCATCACGCATGGGAACGCTACACCACCATGTTAGTAGAAAAAGGTTATGCTGTAGTAATTTGTGACCAAGTAGAAGACGCATCAGAAGCAGTAGGTTTAGTTAAACGGGAAGTTACCCGCATCCTCACACCTGGAACATTATTAGAAGAAGGAATGCTCAAAGCCAGTCGCAATAATTACTTAGCGGCTGTGGTAATTGCGGTAAATCATTGGGGTTTAGCCCATGCGGATATATCAACTGGGGAATTTCTCACCACTCAAGGCAGTGATTTAGAACACCTCACCCAAGAGTTAATGAGGTTACAACCTTCTGAAGTGCTTTTTCCCACCAATGCCCCAGATTTAGGTGCTTTACTACGTCCTGGGGAAACTTCACCTTCTCTTCCCCAGTGTTTACCTCCTACATTTTGCTATAGTTTGCGATCGCAAGTTCCCTTTTCTCAAGAGGAAGCTAGGAGTAAAATATTACAGAAATTCAAATTGCGATCGCTTGAAGGTATCGGTTGTGAACATCTCCCCCTTGCAGTCCGCGCTGCTGGTGGACTTTTGGAATATCTGGAAGATACCCAAAAACAAAACCCCGTATCTCTGCAATTATTACGCACCTATACCTTAACCGATTATCTGATCGTAGACCATCAAACCCGACGCAACCTAGAAATTACCCAAACCGTCCGCGATGGCACTTTTCACGGTTCTTTATTATGGGCTTTAAACCGAACAAGTACCGCAATGGGAAACCGGGCGTTAAGAAGATGGTTGTTACAACCGCTACTTGATATCAAAGGCATTAAAGCTAGACAAGATAGTATAGAAGAATTAGTTAATAACACACCACTACGGCAAGATTTACGAGCATTATTAAGAAAAATCTACGATTTAGAACGGTTAGCAGGTCGCGCAGGTTCAGGAAGGGCAAATGCACGGGATTTAGTCGCCCTAGCTGATTCTATCTCTCTTTTACCGGAATTAGCTAACATAGCCTCAGCCGCGCGATCGCCTTTCTTGAAAGCCTTGCAAAAAGTCCCTCCCGTACTGGAAGCAATAGCACAAAAAATACAACTGCACATAGTAGAATCACCACCCAATCATTTAAAAGAAGGGGGTTTAATTCGTGCTGGGATAAATACTTTATTGGATGAAAGAAAAGCTACAGTAGAAGCAGATCAACAATGGATTGCAACTTTAGAAGTTGATGAAAGAGCGAGAACTGGTATTGCTAATTTAAAGGTCGGGTTTAATAAGACTTTTGGGTATTATATTAGTATTTCACGTTCTAAATCAGATCAAGTTCCTGAGAATTACATCCGTAAGCAAACGTTGACGAATGAGGAACGTTACATTACTCCTGAGTTGAAAGAACGAGAAGCACGGATATTAACGGCGCGAGATGACTTAAATCAGCTAGAATATGAGATTTTTGCCGCTTTACGGGATGAAGTGGCTGATCATGCGGATACTATTCGTAATATTTCCCGTGCGGTGGCTGCTGCTGATGTATTATGTGGGTTGGCTGAGTTGGCTGTACATCAGGGTTATTGTCGGCCGGAAATGGTGGAGGGACGGGAGGTTGAGGTTATTGATGGTCGTCACCCGGTGGTGGAACAGTCTTTACCTTCTGGGTTTTTTGTTCCTAATTCGACTTGGTTAGGAGGAACGAACCACGTTCTGCGAAGCAGTTCCCGCAGGGTAGACACGAAGGACACGAAGGAAGAAAAGAAGAAGAAAGAGAATAGTAATGTTGTCCCCATCTCCCCACCTCCCCACCTCCCCACCTCCCCATCTTCTTACCCTGATTTGGTGATTTTGACGGGTCCTAATGCTAGTGGTAAGAGTTGTTATTTACGGCAGGTGGGTTTAATTCAGTTAATTGCGCAAATTGGTAGTTTTGTACCTGCTAGGTCTGCAAGGTTGGGAATTTGCGATCGCATTTTTACCCGTGTGGGTGCGGTTGATGATTTGGCTACTGGTCAGTCTACTTTTATGGTAGAAATGAATGAAACTGCTAATATTTTGAATCATGCAACTGCGAAATCTTTGGTTTTGTTAGATGAAATTGGTAGGGGTACTGCTACTTTTGATGGTTTATCTATTGCTTGGGCTGTGGCAGAATATTTAGCAGTGGAAATTAAAGCTAGGACTATTTTTGCTACCCATTATCATGAGTTAAATGAGTTAGCTAGTATTATTTCTAATGTGGCAAATTATCAAGTTACTGTGAAAGAATTAGCTGATCAAATTGTCTTTTTACATCAAGTTCAACCCGGTGGTGCTGATAAATCTTATGGAATAGAAGCGGGAAGGTTAGCGGGTTTGCCTACGGTGGTTATTCAACGAGCAAAACAGGTGATGGGACAAATTGAAAAACACAGTAAAATTGCTTTGGGGTTAAGGGAAGGACTGTGATTAATAATATTATAAATTTGCGGTTTCAAGTCAATAAATTAGGTTACTGATAGTGTCCAGAAGAGATGATTTACATTTCCCCCTACGTCGTGCTTTAGAAAAGGATGGTTGGATAATTACCGATGATCCTTTAGTTTTGGTGTTAGAGAAAACATTGTTAAAAGCTGATATTGGCGCAGAAAAAGTTTTTACAGCACAGAAAGAAGGACAGAAAATAGCGGTTGAAATCAAAGATTTTGATACTCCTTCGGTAATTAGCGAATTAGAAAAAACAATGGGACAACTTCAGCTTTATCAATGGGCTTTAGAAGAACAAGAACCAGAACGTCAGCTTTTTTTAGGAGTAAGTCAACCAGTCTATTTAAAACATTTTCAAAAGTCAATCTTCCAATTAGTTATCAAACGTAATAAAATAAATTTATTGGTTTATGACCCAATAGACGAGGTGATTGTAAAATGGATAAATCACTGAAATACCCTGAGATTTTAACACAGGTATTAAGGAAAGCAACAGCAGCACAACCCCGACTGCAAACAATTAAAATTCGTGCAGTCTGTGATACCGAGTCAGGACAATTTTTAATTATTGCAACAGGTTGGGAGAAGAATATCTGGATAAATACAATATTATTTCATGCTCGGTTAGTAGATGGTAAAGTTATAATTGAAGATGATAATTTTGAAGAAGGACTTACTCAGGTATTAATTACAGAGGGAATAGCAGCAAATGATATATTTTCAGGACTTTCCCAAGAACAGGAATCTTTGAGTTTACACACTTAACTATTTACTGAATATATTGTTGCTAATTGTTTATTAATGTATCTCCAAGAAAAAATAAAAAATCTGAATTTACCTCACCCAACCAAATAAATTTCTGCAAGTTGGTTTAACAAAGTGCAAACCAACTTTTAAGTTTTAACCTTCAATTTTTACGTTCAATTTTTACTTTTTAATTCCATATCCATCCTTTCTTCATACTTAACAATTACCCAAACCGCATGAATACTACCAGGTAGCCACCCTAACAAAGTTAACAAAATATTAATCATCAAAGTCCAACCAAACCCAACTGTTAGAAAAACTCCCACAGGAGGTAACAATAAACCCAGTAACAAGCGTATTAATTTCATAATTCCATTTCCATAAATCACAAACTACTAACTAAATAACTAACTAATTAAAAACCTATTCATTACTATCTCTTTGCATTCCCATATCCCTATCAGCAAAATATTTACTCATCACAGTATTAGCTAACGACAAAACAATGGGAGCAAAAATAAAAGCCACAATTCCCTGAACCCTAAACCCTGGAACTATCACCGAAGCTAACCAAAAACAAAAACCATTAATAACTAAAGAAAATGCTCCTAAAGTTACTAAAGTAAATGGTAAAGACAAAATATTAATCACAGGTTTTACAAAACTATTAATTAAACCAATTACCAAACCTGCAATCATCGCAGCGGGAAAATTAGCCAAATCCACACCAGGAAAAAGTATATCTACAATTAATAAACTTAAAGCTGTAGCTAATACCGTTAAAAAAGCTAACCACATAATTATTAACTACCTTTATAACCATCACCTCTATTTTGACTGATAATCACAATTTCTAACTATATGTATAGATAGATTTAATAATATATCCACAGACAGATATATCCCCAAATTTCCACACAATCACCCCACTGATGTATGATATCTTTGCAGATAAATTTACCTATCTGTATATTTTAAAAAAAAATATCAAAATCGCAGTCAACTAATGAATACAATTTCTGCTACTCTTGCATCTATTATTCACACAGAAAATGCTGTTGTATCTTGGGAAAACCTTGAACTTACGCAACAACAAACTATTCAACCAGCAATAAACCCTGAAAATACCCCTAGTTGCATTGTTTACCCCCACACCCAAGCGGAACTGGCCACAGTCATGGCCACCGCTTACCAAAATAAATGGACGGTTCTTCCCTGTGGTAGTGGAAGTAAATTAAGTTGGGGTGGTATCAGTAAAAACATTGATGTTGTCGTCAGTACCGACCGTATTAATAAACTCATAGAACACGCGGTTGGTGATTTGACTATCACCGTAGAATCAGGAATGAAATTTAGGCAAATTCAAGAAATATTAGCTCAAAAACGACAATTTTTAGCTTTAGATCCTGCTTTTCCTGATCATGCTACCATCGGTGGTATCGTTTCTACTGCTGATACTGGTTCTCTCCGTCAACGTTACGGCGGTATCCGTGATCAAATTTTAGGTATAACTTTTGTTCGTGCTGATGGACAAATTGCCAAAGCTGGAGGAAGGGTTGTAAAAAATGTTGCAGGTTACGATTTAATGAAGTTGTTTACCGGCGCTTTCGGAACATTAGGAATTATTTCTCAGGTCACTTTCCGCGTTTATCCTTTACAACCCGCATCTACAACTGTTTTATTAACAGGTAAAGCTGATCATATTTCCCAAGCTGCTAATATTATTCGCGGTTCGGAATTAACACCAATTAAAGCAGATTTATTATCCAGTCAATTAGTTAATAATTTGGGTTTAGGTAATGAAACTGGGTTAATTTTGCAGTTCCAAAATATTCAAGAAAGTGTTAATGAACAATCAAACCGTCTTCTAAATATTGGGCAAAAGTTGGATTTGAAATCTGCTGTTTATGAAGATGAACATGAATTACGTCTATGGCAACAATTACCAGAAAAAATACATGATTTTGATCATAATTCTCTGATTACTTGCAAAATAGGAGTATTACCAACGGCAGCAATGGAGGTTATTAATCAGATAAGTTTAGGTTTTGTTCACATTAGCAGTGGTTTGGGTTTGGTACAGTTAGAAAATCAAGATCAGGTTTTGGCTTTGCGTCGTTTGTGTGAGGCTAATTCGGGTTTTTTGACTGTTTTATCTGCTCCTGTTGAGGTAAAAGAAAAGTTAGATATTTGGGGATATTCTGGAAATTCTCTATCTATTATGCAGGGAATTAAAAGGCAGTTTGATGGTAGTTTTATTTTAAGTCCTGGTCGGTTTTTATCAGGTATTTAAGGTTTAAGAATAACTAACCGCAGAGGCGCGTTCGCGAAGCGTCCCGAAGGGATAGAACACGAAGAAAGAAGGAAAGAAAGAGTTATGCAAGTTTCAGAAAATTCGGTTAATAATACTGCTGATGTTAAGAATTTGAAAGGTTTTGATGTTAGTCATCCCCCTGATCCTAAGTTGATTGATAGTTGTGTTCATTGTGGGTTTTGTCTTTCTACTTGTCCTAGTTATCGAGTTCTAGGTAAAGAGATGGATTCACCCAGGGGTAGAATTTATCTGATGGATGCTATTAATGAGGGGGAAATTGCTTTAAATACTGCTACTGTTCAACATTTTGATTCTTGTCTCGGTTGTCTTGCTTGTGTGTCTACTTGTCCTTCTGGTGTACAATATGATAAGTTAATTTCTGCTACTCGTCATCAGGTGGAAAGAAATTATAACCGCAGTTTTGCTGATAAGTTCATCCGTCAATTGATTTTTTCTCTGTTTCCTAATCCTGATGTTTTAAGAATTTTACTAATTCCACTTTTTGTTTATCAAAAGTTAGGTATTTCTAAGTTGTTACGCGCTACTGGGTTAATGCAAAAAATCTCTCCCCGGTTAGCTGCAATGGAGTCTATTTTACCAGAAATTACTGTTAAGTCTTTTCAGGATAATTTACCTGATGTAATTCCTGCACAGGGTGAAAAACGATATCGGGTAGGGGTAATTTTGGGATGTGTACAACGTCTGTTTTTCTCTCCTGTAAATGAAGCAACTGTGAGAGTTTTAACTGCTAATGGTTGTGAAGTGGTAATTCCTAAATCTCAAGGTTGTTGTGCTGCACTTCCTGAACATCAAGGACAAACTGAACAAGCTAAAGTTTTAGCACGACAAATGATTGATAGTTTTGCTGATACAAATGTGGATTTTGTGATTATTAATGCTGCTGGTTGTGGTCATACTTTAAAAGAATATGGTCATATTTTAGCTGATGATCCAGAATATTCTGAAAAAGCAAAAGCATTTGCAGCAAAGGTAAAAGATGCACAGGAATTTTTAGCAACTGTGGGTTTAACTGCTCCACTTTCTCCTTTAGCTGATACACCTTTGAATTTAGTTTATCAAGATGCTTGTCATTTATTACATGGTCAAAAAATTAGCGTCCAACCCCGTCAACTGTTAAAACAAATTCCTGGAATAACTTTAAAAGAACCTTTAGATGCTGCTTTATGTTGTGGAAGTGCAGGGGTTTATAATATGCTACAACCAGAAATTGCTGAGGAATTAGGTAAGCAAAAAGCCCAAAATTTAATCAATACTGGTGCTGCTGTTATTGCTTCTCCTAACCCTGGTTGCAGTTTACAAATTAGTAAATATTTACAGGATAAAAATATTCCTGTAATTCATCCCATGGAATTGTTAGATTTTTCTATTCGCGGAGAAAAATTGAAAGCATAAAACATCAGATTTCAGGAGTCATTGGGGACTATGAAACAGCTATCTTATATCTGTTTGATTATCTAATATTTATCAAATTTTCTGACTCCTGAATCCTGATTTTTTATGTATAAATCCAATTTATTTACTGGCATAATTTGACAAGCAATTGTATAATGATTTAATTATTTAACAAAGTTATTTTTTCTATTGTCCTATGAAAATCCTTGTATTAAACGCTGGATCTAGTAGTCAAAAATGTTATTTATATGATGTTGCTGACGATCAACTACCTACAGAAGCACCGCAACCTATCTGGGAAGGAATAGTAAACTGGACTCAAGATCGGGGAGTAGCAGAAATTGAAGTCAAAACTGCAACAGGTGCGGTTTTAAAAGAGTCTATCTATGGTGACTCCCGCAAAGCTCACACCGCTTATATGCTTTATACTCTGAGTCGTGGTGCTACTAAGGTAATTGATGATTTGTCGGAAATTGATGTAGTGGGGCATCGTGTAGTTCATGGTGGTAAAAAATACCGCAATAGTGTGATAATTACAGATGATGTCAAAGAGGAAATTTCCCACCTTGCTACCCTTGCACCAGCCCACAACCCAGCGGCTTTGGATGGTATAGCAGCTATAGAAGAAAGTTTGGGAAATGTTAAACAGGTGGCAGTATTTGATACCGGATTTCACAGCACTTTACCTGATGCTGCTGCTATTTATCCCGGTCCCTATGAATGGGTAGAGCAAGGTATCCGTCGCTACGGTTTTCATGGGATTAGCCATCAGTATTGTGCTAACCGTGCAGCGCAAATTTTAGGTCGAGATTTAAAATCTCTGCGGTTAATTAATTGTCATTTGGGTAATGGTTGTTCTTTGGCTGCTGTAAAAAATGGTGTTAGTGTTGATACAACAATGGGTTTTACTCCCCTTGATGGTTTAATGATGGGAAGTCGTTGTGGTTCAATTGATCCAGGGATTTTAATTTATCTGTTGCGTCAGTCTGAATACTCAGCGGAAAGTTTAGATTATATGCTAAATAAAGCTTCCGGTCTCAGGGGAATTTCGGGGGTGTCTAGTGATGTTCCCCAGGTGATGGAGGCTATTCAACAGGGTAATGAACGTGCTAAACTAGCTTGGGATATTTATATACATCGTATCCGGGCTGGTATCGGTTCTATGTTAGCTAGTTTGGGTGGTTTAGATGTGTTAGTATTTACCGCAGGTGTGGGAGAAAAATCATCTTTATTACGTCAAGCTGTTTGTGAAGCATGGGAATTTTTGGGGTTGAAGATCGATCCTGAAAAAAATCAACAAAATTTATTAGATGTGGATATTGCTACACCTGATTCTACTGTGCGAGTATTGGTAATAGATACTTTAGAAGATTGGGCGATCGCTCAACAATGTTGGCAATTATTACATTAAGAGGGAATAGGGAATGGGGAATAGGAAATGGAAAATATTTTTGATATCTAACTCTAAATTGATGTTGAATTTCTGAATAATGAATTTATGAATATGCTTTTATCCCGTGAATTTGTAATTACGCCAATAGTCGCTTTATGCTGTATTTTCGGCATTAGTTTTAGCCAATATCCAAGACTACAAAAGTTATTAAGTGGTAAGGGTGATGTTTCTATAGAAACCCTCAGAACAGAACAAAAAAAACATCGTTTAAGTCTCAATTTATATAAAAATATCCCCAGTTTTGGTTTTGATAATATTATTGCTAATTGGGTGTTTATAGACTTTTTACAATATTTCGGAGATAACGAAGTTAGAGATAGGATTGGTTATGAAATTAGTCCTGATTTTTTTGAAGTCATTTTAAACAGAGATCCTAAATTTTTAGAGGCTTATTTAGGTCTTTCTGTTAGCACTTCTTTATATGCAGGAAGTCCAGAAAAAGCTATTAAAATCATGGACAATAATTTAAAATTGCTATCTCCTAAAGTTCCAGATCGCGCTTATTATATCTGGCGTTATAAAGGTACTGATGAGTTATTATTTTTAGGAGACTCTAAAGCAGCAAGTAATTCTTATCGTAAAGCCGCAGAATGGGCAAGTGAATATGATACCGAAGAAGCTAAAAATATTGTTTATCTTTCTCAAGCAACGTCCAAATTTTTAGCTGAAAATCCTGATAGTAAAAAAGCTCTTGTCGCCGGTTGGACAATGGTTTTACAAAATAAAGTAGATGATAAAACCCGTGAACGGGCAATTAGAGAAATTGAACGTTTAGGTGGTAAAGTTTCTATTAATGAAGATGGTTTACCAACTATAACTTTACCAGAAAAAGATTAGGTTTGATAGTTGACTGGGGACAGTTGATAGTTGACAGTTGACAGTTGACAGTTGACAGTTGACAGTTGACAGTTGACAGTTGACAGTTGACAGTTGATAAATTCACCCCACCTCCCCACCTCCCCATCTCCCCCTCCTTTATGTATTGGTA